>CAZPWL010000063.1:0-10460 GCA_964590535.1 uncultured Anaerolineaceae bacterium | reverse complement strand
CATTGACTTAATACTCCTAAACTATGTATCAAATAATTCCCGGTGCTGGATCGAAGGTTGAGAGTATGCTGAAGGGGGCATATCCTTTTCCTCAGTTCCGAGACGAACCAAACAAACGACTTATATTACCACGTCCTCCGGATTTTTGAAACTGTTTCATGAGGGTTTGAATATCACGAAATTGTTTCATCAAGCGGTTGACGTCCTGCACATCCTTACCGCAGCCCGCGGCAATTCGTCTGCGCCGGCTGGCATTCAGGATTTTTGGATTTCGGCGCTCGGCAACGGTCATTGAGTTGATGATCGCTTCAACCGTTTTTAACTGATTCTCAGCGTCCTGGTGATTCACGTTCTTAGCAACGACCCCAAACTGTCCGGGCATCATTTCGAGCATGGAAGAAAGCGAACCCATCTTTTTAATCTGGCGCAGCTGCTTGGCAAAATCCTCCAGGGTAAATTCCCCCGAGAGCATTTTCTCGGCGTCCTTCGCGTCCCCCTGCCCTGCGTAAGCGCTTTCGGCTTTTTCAATCAGCCCCAGCAGGTCGCCCATACCCAAAATGCGTGAAGAAATCCGCGCCGGGTCAAACACTTCCAAGGCATCCAAAGCTTCGCCGGTACCAAGGAATTTGATCGGTATGCCGGTCACTTCACGGATCGAGATTGCGGCGCCGCCGCGGGCGTCACCGTCGATTTTGGTCATAATCAAACCGCTGACCGGAATGGCCTTGTGGAATCCCTGCGCGATGTTCAGCGCTTCCTGCCCGGTCATAGAATCAACCACCAGGAGGATTTCGTTGCATCGGACGGCATTTTTGATACCAACCAATTCCCGCATCAGATCGTCATCCAACTGAGAACGCCCCGCGGTATCCAGGATGACCACGGTGTAGCCGCCTTTGCGGGCGGTCTCGAAGGCTTCTTGAGCGATTTTCACTGGTTTCGCGCCATCCAAGGCGAAAACCGGGACATCCAGCCTCTCGCCAAGCGTCTGCAGTTGTTTGATGGCTGCCGGTCGGTAAATATCCGCGGCTACCAGCAGGACGCGTTCACCGCGCGCTCGCAGAACCTTAGCCAGTTTTGCCGCTGCCGTGGTCTTCCCGGAACCCTGCAAACCCACCAGCATCACCACGTAAGGTTTTTCACCTTTCAGGCTCAGAGGTTCAGCGTTTCCCAGGGTTTGGATGAGTTCTTCATTGACGATTTTGATGACTTGCTGGGCAGGATTGAGCGCTTTGGAGACCTCAACGCCAATTGCCCGTTCCTTTACCCTGGAGGTAAAAGACTTAACAACCCCATAGTTAACATCAGCTTCCAGCAGCGCCAGGCGCACCTCGCGCATGGACGCTTCCACGTCAGCTTCCGAAAGTTTCCCGCGCCGACGCAGATTTTGGAAAATATTGTTCAGTTTATCGGATAGGTTCTCAAACATTTTTTCTCACCAAGTCATATATCATACCTTAATTGGTTCTGGATTCAAAACCTAGTGTCCGTAATTGAAACGCAACTTTGGTACGAACCTGGGGTTAACCATAGCATCTAGTCATTCTTATTATCTGAGGTGAAAACAATGTCCAGAAAAGTAGCGATAGTTACCGACAGCACAGGCGCATACCCGCCAGCCATCATCGATGCGTTGCAGCTTCATACGGTTCCGCTCAACATTCATTGGGACGGGACAAATTACGTTGACTTTGTTGATATCACGCCCGCCGAGTTTTACAAAAAGCTGCCCACCGCGAAAACCCTTCCGACGACCTCACAGCCCAGCGCGGAAGCTTTCGCGAAAGTTTACGACCAGCTGTTGAGGCAGGATTACGACATCCTGACCCTGCCGCTTTCTTCTAAACTTTCAGGGACTTACGATTCGGCGATGATGGCGGCTGCTCAGTGCCCCGCAGGCAGAGTAGAAGTGCTTGATACGCTCTTCGCGTCAATCCCGCTGAGCGCTATTGTGATTAAGACCGCCAGGGCTGCCCTAAAAGGGGCTACGCTGCTGGAATGTTCCAACATCGCCAAAGATGCCGCCAGCCGGTCGAAAGTCTACTTCGCCGTCGAGACGCTCGAGTACCTGCATAAGGGCGGGCGTATCAATACCGCCGCTGCATTCCTCGGCACTGCGCTCAACCTCAAACCCATTCTGGCTCTGGAAGATGGATTAATTGTGCCGGTGGAACGCGTCAGAACCTCCCGGAAAGCCCACCAACGCCTTTTAGAGTTGGCGGAACAGGTTGTCGGCCCACATGGAAAGATAGAATTCCTCGGCTTGGTATCTGCAGACGCAGCGGACGCGCTGGAAGAACTGCGCCAGGAAGCGCACAAGCGTTTTCAGATCGCAGAAGAGCTGGTGACGGATTTAAGCCCAGTGCTTGGCTGCCATGTCGGCAACGGCACAATTGGCTTCTCTTTTCTTGCCTGATGAGTGAGCTCTGATACAATTAGGGTATCTCTTCTGAAAAGGGGTTCCCTATGAATTTATCAGAGCAAACTGGCGTAAAAGTCCCGCAAATCTTACTGCCTGGCAGTGCTGTCGACCACAGCAAGTGGGCGGTGATTGCCTGCGATCAGTTCACATCCCAGCCGGAGTATTGGGAGCGCGTCAACGCGCTCGTCGGAGACGCGCCTTCCACTCTGCGCATGATCCTCCCCGAGGTCTGGCTGCATAGTCCGGATGTGCAAGCGCGCATTGAAGCGACCCAGGAAGCCATGCGTCAGTACTTGCGAGCAGGTATCCTTGAAGCCCATGATGGTTTTGTGTTGGTAGAACGCGAACATTCCGGACAAACCCAAACCGGATTGATGGTTGCGCTGGACCTGGAAACCTATGACTATAACAAGGGTTCCCAGACGCTCATCCGGGCTACCGAAGGGACAATCCTGGACAGGCTGCCGCCGCGTATGCAGGTTCGGCGCGGGGCCTCGCTTGAACTTCCCCACATTCTGGTTTTATACGACGACCCACAGCTTAATGTACTCAAAGAAGTGCTCGCGGCCAAAGCACGCCTCCCCCTCTGCTACGATTTTGACCTCATGCTTGGCAGCGGTCATTTGCGGGGCTGGATGGTTTCCGAACCTGAACTCGTGAACAGCGTGCTCTCGGGTCTTTCCGGGTTGATTGAGCCCTCCGCATATGCCGAAAAATACCAACTAACCGAAGAAAGCAAACCGCTTTTGTTCGCCATGGGCGACGGCAATCACTCGCTCGCGACCGCAAAAGCTATCTGGGAAGAACTCAAACCTTCGGTTGGCATGGACCACCCCGCGCGTTACGCGCTCGTCGAAATTGTGAACCTGCACGACCCCGCGATTATCTTTGAAGCAATCCATCGCGTTTTGTTTAACGTGCAAGCTGATTTTCTCCAACAGCTGGAGAATGCGTATGCTCCGGACATCCAATTCAGCTGCGGACTGACTTTCGAGCAGCTAAGAGAAGCTGTTTTGACCCAGGACGCAGACGAACAAAAAATCGGCTGCATCCTGGGCTCAGACTTAGTCCTGATCAAGCTCACCCGGCCAAGCCACAACCTGCCGGTGGGCAGCCTGCAAGAATACCTGGACAAATATCTTGCCAGCCATACCGAAACCAGGATTGATTACGTCCACGGCGATGATACTGTGCAAGACTTGGGTTCCCAAGCTGGCAATATCGGTTTCTTCCTCCCGCCCATTTCAAAGGATTCATTCTTCAAAACTGTCATTCTGGACGGCGCGCTCCCGCGAAAAACGTTTTCCATGGGTCATGCCAAGGACAAACGCTTTTACATGGAGTGCCGCCGTATCAGCCGCGAGTCTTGACACATCGAACAATTGTGCTATATTTAATATCGTTATCAGCGAGAACTAACTGGAGACATCATGCCCGCCAAAAAGACCACCTCTTCCCAACCCATTTCATCCTCTGAACAGAACATGAACGACGCCAAGAAAGCCGTTCTGGATAAAGCCCTGAACGACATCGTTAAACGCTACGGCGAAGGCAGCATCATGCGCCTGGGCGAGGCGCACCAGATGCAGGTGGAGTCCATCCCAACCGGCGCGCTCTCCCTGGATTTAGCGCTGGGGGTCGGCGGTATCCCCAAGGCGCGCATTACCGAAATCTTCGGCCCCGAGTCTTCCGGCAAGACGACCCTCTGCCAGCATATCGTGGCGGAATGCCAACAGCGCGGGGGCACAGCGGCTTTCATCGACATGGAACACGCCCTGGATCCGGTGTACGCAGCCCGCTGCGGCGTCAACATTGACCAGCTGTTGATTTCCCAGCCGGATACCGGCGAACAAGCGCTGGAAATCGCCGAAACTCTGGTGCGCTCCGGCGCGGTGGAACTGGTCGTGATTGACTCGGTAGCCGCTTTGGTTCCCCGTTCTGAAATCGAAGGCGACATGGGCGACCCCACCATGGGCGTTCAGGCGCGCTTAATGTCCCAAGCGCTGCGTAAGCTTTCCGGCGCGATTAACCAGACCAAAACCGCGGTAATATTTACCAACCAACTGCGCCAGAAAATCGGGGTTATGTTTGGCAGCCCCGAGACTACGACCGGCGGTATGGCGCTCAAGTTTTACGCGTCCGTGCGCCTGGACGTCCGCAGAGTGCAATCCATCAAGGTCGGCGCGGAAATTGTTGGCAACCGCGTGCGCGTGCGGGTTGTGAAGAATAAAGTATCTGCCCCCTTCCGCACCGCCGAATTTGATATTATGTACAACGAAGGCATCTCCAAGGCTGGCGACTTGTTGGACCTGGCAACCAGTCTGGAAGTGGTCGAAAAGCGCGGCTCGTTCTACTCCTACAAAGACAGCCGCCTTGGTCAGGGCCGGGAAGCTTCCAAGAACTTCCTCAACCAGAACCCTGATTTGATGAAGGAAATTGAAAACACCATTCGCTCGCTTGGCAGCGTGGACAACGTCACCGGAAGTTGGGATACCAGTGATGAGGGCAGCGCGGAGGGTGACGATTATTAGAACCAGAAGGCTTTCCTGGCAGTATATCGGGTAAAACACTCTGGACAACTTATTAATTAAGATTAGCGTTGAACTGAAAGGAGATAACGATGGACCTCATCGTCAGAATAATAGTGGGCGCGGTAGCCGGCATTCTTGCTGACTTCCTGGTCAAAGGGATCGAAGTAAATTTGCTGGTAAAAGTAATTGTGGGCGTTGTTGGCGGATACCTTGGCGGTTGGCTGTTTAGTCTGCTCAATGTCTCCACTAGCGGCTGGATTGGCAACGCGCTTGCTTCGCTAGTCGGCGCATTGATTTTGCTGATCGTATTAAGAGCGCTCAAACACAAGTAACCCAAATTATTGCAAACTAGCTGGCGGATTCTGACATCTAATCCCACGATAAGGCGCCTTGACCCCAAACTTGCACTGTTTGCGCGTTTCTTTATTTTCGCTTAAGACTTTCCGCGGCTTCGTCAAGCACAAGGGAGCCAGAGGATTCTTCGCCGCTAAAGATACCTGAAGCTTGGCATAATCGCAGCTGAACAAGCGATAACGTTTCCCATAACAAAAAGAACCACTTGCGTGGTTCTTTTTGTTTGTCTTTAACAGACGGGTTTATGTGCCTTCTTCCCAGGAATTCAGGTAGCGTACCTGTTCTTCCGTGAGGATATCGATCCGTACTCTCATTGCTTCCAACTTCAATCTGGCGATTTCGCGGTCAATCGCTTCTGGAACAGCGTAAACCTTGTTTGCCATCGAGGGTCGGTTCTTGATCAGGTACTCAGCGCTCAGCGCTTGGTTCGCAAAGGACATATCCATAACGGAGGCAGGATGGCCTTCCGCAGCAGCCAGGTTAATCAGTCGGCCTTCGCCGAGGATGTGGATTGTCCGTCCGTCTGGCAGGTCGTAAGCTTCCACAAAGGGACGCACCAGGCGTTTGGCAACAGACATCGCTTCCAGGGCGGGAATATTGATTTCCACATTAAAATGCCCTGAGTTCGCAACCAAAGCGCTGTCTTTCATAACCGCGAAGTGATGTTCATCAATCACATTCAGGTCTCCGGTGACCGTGACGAAGATATCGCCAATCGCCGCGGCTTCTATCATTGGCATCACACGGAAGCCGTCCATCACCGCTTCCAGCGCCACGAGCGGGTCGATTTCTGTCACGACCACGTTCGCGCCCATACCGCGCGCGCGGTTTGCCAGCCCGCGACCGCACCAGCCGTACCCAGCCACCACGAAGGTTTTCCCAGCCAGGAGGATGTTCGTCGCGCGCACAATACCGTCAATCGTGGATTGACCGGTGCCGTAGCGGTTATCAAAAAAGTGCTTGGTCATCGCGTCGTTGACCGCGATAATCGGGAATTCCAGAGCATTGTCAGCGGCCATCGCGCGCAGACGAATAACGCCCGTGGTGGTCTCTTCAGTCCCACCGATTATGCCGGGCAGCAAGTCCCGGCGCTCTTTATGCAAGGTGGAAACCAAATCCGCGCCGTCGTCCATTGTCACGTGCGGTTTATGATCCAGCGCGAGACGCAGGTTGCGGTAATAGGTGGCGTCGTCTTCGCCTTTGACCGCGAAGACCGGGATTTCGTATTGCGAAACCAACGCGGCCGCCACGTCGTCCTGGGTGGAAAGCGGGTTGGAAGCGGTCAATACGATATCCGCGCCGCCAGCCTGCAAAGTTCGCATCAGGTTCGCGGTTTCGGTGGTCACGTGCATGCAGGCTGCCATACGGACGCCCTCAAAAGGGCGCTCTTTGCGGAAGCGTTCCTCGAGCGAGGTCAGCACAGGCATTTCCCGCGCAGCCCAATCCATGCGCCGTCGGCCGCCCTCAGCCAGGTTAAGGTCTTTGATGTGATAGTTCTCCATAGTGTCTCCGTTAATTATTCTTACTAACTCAGGTCGTCCAATTGACCCTGATCATCAAAATGCTGTCGGAAATAACTCTTGAATTCCGACAGGGTAAACTTGTGGTTTTGAGTGCCGTTACAGGCAATACAATATGCTGCGGCCACTGTGCCCATCTCTCCGCACAAGCGCATGCTTTTCCCTCTAAGATAGGCGAAGAGGAAACCTGCCCTGAATGCGTCCCCCACGCCGGTGGGATCCACGACATGGGCTTCATCGATTATCGGAATGTGCAGGTCTTCGCGGCAGGTACGCACGCGCGCGCCGTCTTTTCCAAGGGTGATGACTGTGAAATCCGGATGGCAGAGGATTTCCTCGGCGCTTAGGCCGGTGTGCTTTTGCAGCAGCTCAAATTCGTATTCGTTCACGAACAGCCCATGCGCGTTCAATATGCCCCTGCGCAGCGCTTCGCCGTCCATACGGATGATTTGTTGTCCGGGGTCAAAAATGGAACGCAAGCCGAGTTCTTTCGCCTCGTCGATGTAGCGTGCCATGGCGCGTGGGTCACTCGGCGAGTTGACCACATAATCACCCGGATTCAGATGCGCATCGCTCAATGGCAAATCCGCGGCGTCTGCCATCGCGCCGGTGTAAAACGAGGCAATTTGGGCGTTCGCGAGGTCTGTGTTCACAAAGAACGAAGCTGTGAATTTGGTGTCACTGACGCGCACACCGCTCACATCCACGCCAACCTGTTGCAACCTGCGGGCGTACTCCGGAAAGTCCTGACCGGCTGTCGAAAAGAGCAGCGGTTTTTCACCCAGCAGCGCGAGGGTATAGGCAATGTTCGCGCCCACGCCGCCGTACTGCCGCACCATATCTTCCACCAGGAAGGAAAGACTGATTTTTTCCAGGTGTTCCGGCAGGATGTGGTCCTTAAAATATCCCGGAAAACGCATAAGGTAATCAAACGCGATAGAACCCGTCAGAACAATTTTCATTCATCCCTCCCATACTGCTTTAACACAGTAAGATTCCTGAAAAACGGTGGATACAACACGCCGCGTTCGGTGATTAAGCCGGAAAGCAGGCGGTGCGGAGTAACATCGAACGCGAAATTACGGGCTCGGACATTCTGCGGAGCCGCCGGTAAGTCGTGATAACGGATTGAAAGCAGCTCAGTTGGGTCGCCTTCTTCAATCATGATGGTCTCCCCGTTGGGACTGTCAAAATCTACAGAAGCGAGCGTAAAGGCCGCGTAGGCCGGGATTCCATTATCATAAGCTGCTAATGCCAGCATGTAGGTGCCAATCACGTTGATGACGTCCCCATTGGCAGCCACGCGCTCTGCGCCAAAGAATACCTTGTCCACTTTTCCGGCGCGCAGCAGATGCCCTGCCGCGGAGTCCACGATGAGGTCGTAGGGAATGCCGTATTGTTCCAGTTCCCAGGCGCTGTGGCGGGACCCCTGCAGCTGTGGACGGGTCTCATCAACATAAACATGCACGCGCTTGCCTTGTTCATACGCGGCGCGGATGATGCCCAGACTTGTGCCGTAGTCCACGCCAGCCAGCGCTCCGGTATTGCCATGGAGCAGGATTTCATCGCCATCATGCAAAAGTTCCGCGCCGTGCCGGGCAATGGCAGTGCTTGTTTCAACATCGCGATCAGCGGATTCCAGGGCTTCCTGTAAAAATAAAGCCCGCAGCTGCTCCACTGAACCCTCAAAGGCACTCGCGCGGCGCAAAATCCGGGCGGTCAGTACCAGCAAATTCACGGCGGTCGGCCGCAGCCGTAAAAGCTGTTCACGCGCCTCGCGGACAGCATCCAGCAAGGCTGAGGAATCCTGGGTTTCAACCTCTCGCGCCGCAAAGTAAAGCGCGAAGGCGCCGCACACCGCGGTTGCCGACGCGCCGCTCACAGACATGCTGTTAATGGCATCATAGAGGTCCGCAAAAGTTTTGGCTTCCAGGTAGCGTAGTTCAGCCGGCAGAACCAGCTGATTTATAATTTTTAGCTCTTGGGACTCATTATCCCAAAGAATGGACCGCATCCAAACTCCCATAAAAAAGCGCCCGTTCGGCGCTGTCAATAACATCAGTCTATCATTATATGCATTGAATGTCAAAAACCTGAGCGGCGAGCCAGCGGAATTTGGCATTTTTTCATCTGCGTTTATAATCTAGCCTATGCGTAGAAGATCTTCTCTTATCCGCTGGGCGGCAATTTTTACCCTGCTGATGACAATATTCCTTACGACTGTGGAATTAGTGCGGTACGCGCGCGTCCGTGCCACCTTGCCGACCGGGCTGCGCGTGGCGGGGGTTCCGGTGGGCGGCCTCAGCTATGAAGAAGCCTCAGAACGCCTGGTGCAGGTTTACCTCGCGCCGATTGAACTGCGTTACATGGACGCGCGAATTCTTGTTCGTCCCGCGACGCTCGGATTTTCCCTCAAACTTGACAATATGCTGGCCGCCGCAGATAAACAGCGCGTGGCGGAATCTTTCTGGAGCGGTTTCTGGAAATATCTCTGGAATAAGCCTATCAGCTCCAAAGATATCCCGCTGGACGCGGTTTACGACGATGAGCGCGTAATCGCTTTCTTGGAGAATGAAATCGCAATTCGCTACGATATTCCAGCCACGCCGGCCATGCCGGTCCCTGGCGAAAGCGGCTTCTACCCGGGTGCCTCCGGCTCCGAGATGGATTACTCCCTCTCCCTGCAGCGTGTCAACGCAGCCCTCTCCTCCAACGCGAACCGCACAGTCATTTTGGAAATCCGTCAGACCCGCGCGTCAACCCCTTCCATCGGGCTACTCGAAATTATGCTTAAGGATATTATCGACGCTTCCACCTTCGACGGTTTGGTGGAGATCTACCTGAAAGACCTGCAGACCGGACTTTTGCTGCATTTCACTCACAGCAAAATTGGAGAAGAAGATGTGCCGGTGAACGTTTCGTACTCCTCCTGGAGCACGATAAAAATACCGGTGCTCATTTCAGCGTTCAGGCGTCTTTCCAGCCCATACGACGAAACCGTGCTGACCTTGATGGAACAAATGGTTGAAAGGTCGGATAACGACTCGACCGACGCGCTGGCAAAAGCCGTGATTGGCAGCACCTTCGCGCCGTTGGACGTGACGGAAGACATGCAAGCGCTCGGGCTTGGAAATACTTTTTGGGGCGGCTTTTTCACGCTCGGCTCCCCCTTGCTGCAAGACTTTAAGACACCCGCCAACCAACGCTTCGATTACGTCACCGAACCAGACCGCTACGCCCAGACCACCCCGCAGGACCTGGGCTTGCTGCTGGAAGATATCTACTACTGCGCCAAAGATTACGGCGGTTCTCTGCCGCTGGTGTTCAATGGCGAAATAACGCAGGAAGAATGCCGGATGATGGTGGAATACCTGGGCTTGAATCGAATCGGGGTTCTGATACAGGCCGGCGTGCCAGCCAATGTGACCGTGGCGCACAAACACGGCTGGGCGTACGAGGTTGATGACGGCTATATTCATACTATCGCGGATGCGGGTATCGTCTACACCCCGGGCGGAGACTATGTGATGACGGTGTTCGCGCACCACCCTGTGCAGGCGGTTTTTGACCCAGTGAACTTGCTGGTGGCAAAGCTCTCGGCTGCGGCGTACAACTACTTTAACCTGCAGAATT
>CAZPWL010000062.1:0-10530 GCA_964590535.1 uncultured Anaerolineaceae bacterium | reverse complement strand
GACGCGGCGGATTTTTCGCGGGGGATTCTCACGCGGATATCCAGACACCCATGCTGTGCATCCGAACTTTCTGTTTCCGCGTGGATTGACTATAATTCCTGTGAGGAGAACGCGCATGACCACCCTGACCCCCGCTTACCCCAAACAATTCACTTTCTATCACCCCATCGCTGTGCGTTATGCTGACCTGGACACGCACCGCCACGTCAACAATATCTCTTTGCTGGAGTACGTCGAAACTGCCCGGACCGCCTACTATCAGGCAGCCGGCATTTGGGACGGCGTCACTGTGGAAAACATGGGCATGGTGGTCGCTTCGGTCAAGTGCGATTACCTTGAATCCATTTGCTTTGGACAGAGTGTGCGCGTGGGACTCAGTCTTAACTATATCGGGACCAAGAGCCTGCGTTTCCGCTTTCAGGTTGAAGACGACCAGGGAGAAACCGCATTCGCGCGCGGAGAAGTGGTAATGGTCTCGTACGACCATTTTGAGGGTCATTCACGACCGGTTTCCGCGGAATGGCGGCAAAAACTGGCTGCTTTTGAAAATAGAGAGGACTTTTTGGCATGAACCCGAGCTTACCCACCCTGAATTACGCTTACCTGGAGGAGTTTTTAGTCCGCTTGCTGAACACCCCCAGCCCGACTGGCTTCGCCGCGCGGGCGGTGGAGCTGACGCGCCAGACGCTGGCTGAATTTCCGCAATTAAGCCTGCGCGTGACCAAAAAAGGCGCGCTGTTGGCGGTGCTGCCAGGCGAGGACGCCCAGGCTGAGCCCAGCCGCGCGTTGACCGGGCATGTGGATACGCTTGGCGGCATGGTGCGCGTGATTAAACCCAGCGGACGCCTGGAACTCACCAGCATCGGCGGATTCGCTTGGAACGCGGTAGAGGGTGAAGGCGTTACGGTCCACACGCAAAGCGGCGCCGTGGTGCGCGGCAGTCTGCTGCCCAACCATGCCTCCGTGCATGTCTACAGCGACGTGAAAGACCAGAAGCGCAGTCCGGATACCATGGAAGTGCGCCTGGACGCGCGCACTGGCAGCGCCGATGAAACCCGCGCCCTGGGCATCCAGGTAGGCGACTTTGTCTCCTTTGACCCGCGCGTGGAACTAAACAACGGCTTCGTGCGCTCGCGCCACCTGGATGATAAAGCCTGCGTCGCTTGCATGGCGGCAGCCATTCAGGCGCTTTCCGCTGCTGGCATCAAACCTGCCCGCGGCGCCTGTTTCTTAATCAGCAACTTTGAGGAAGTCGGGCACGGCGGCGCCGCCGACATCCCCGCCAGCGTGGAAGAGCTGGTAGCCGTGGACATGGCTGCCATGGGCGAGGGCCAGGCTTCAGATGAATTCCACGCCACGCTGTGCGTCAAGGACAGCGGCGGACCTTACCACAACGGTCTGAGTAACAAACTGCGCGCGCTGGCGGAGAGCTATGCTATTCCGTACAAAGTGGATATTTACCCGAATTACGGCTCGGACGCCACCGCTTACTGGCGCGCGGGGGGCGCCGCGGCGGCCGCGCTGATCGGCCCTGGGGTGGATTCCTCACACCATTACGAGCGCACACACCGCGAGGCATTGGAAGCCACCACCAACTGGATTTTGGCGTATCTGCTCTCGGAATAAACCTTCGAGACGCTTAGCGAAGTAAGATCGGGAGATAACTGCTGTAGGGTGCCGGCTCGGGCACCAGGATGCTTTGCGCGGCAGCCAAGCCCGGCGTACCGTCAGCAAGAAACGCCTGCGCGTAAATCCAATGCAGTCCGGGCTCCAGCCCGCTAAAATCCAGCCGCGTTTCGAGCCACTCCTGCGAGCTGTCAAAAGCGCCGTCCGAGGCAGCCAACGTGCGCAGAACCGCGCCGGGCTCCCAAGGCGGCAGATCAAAACTGTATACCCCGGAATCCACATCCGGAGCGCTGGGGTCGGGGTCCTTCAGCATATTCGTGTCCGCCCTCGTCCAAAGTTCCCACCAGGTTTCCAGGGCGCTGAAATGAATGGTTATCAGCAGCGGGCTCAGTTCCGGCCCGGCGGGCAGCGTGTAAGGCGCCCAAACGGTTTTTAGGGAGCGCGTCAGCGCTTGCAGGTTGGCGTTCAGATAGTTTTCGAATACGGTGCAGCGCGTGAAGTATTGCCCTTCGTTGCTGGCGAAGAGCATGTACGCCAGGGCGGGTACTCCCAATTCGCCGTAGCTAAAGTCCGCCAGGCTGCCGGGTAAAAAAGAAGCGTAAGTCCCCGAATATTTCGCGGGTGAGGCGGGCGTGCCGTAGGAAACTTTGTTCGCCAGCGTATGCAGCGCGTTGTCCTCAGGCGCGGGCTCAGCGCGGTAGGAATACGGGTAAAAAACTTTGTTCCCATAGCTCTGCAGATGCACCACCAGTCCGTGGGTGCCAGGGTCGGCCGGTTCGTCCGGTCCCCCAGCGCGGTAATCTCCAAGCGCGGTTTCCAGGTAAGCTATCAGAGCGCTTGTTTCCGGTTCCGAGGCGGAAGCGGTGCCCGGGTAATCGTTCATGCAGCCGGTGGGGCCAAGCTGCCATTGAAATGGAAAGTTGCGGTCCAGGTCCACGCCGGCGAGGGCGGGGTCGGGGCAGGTGGTATTGTTGAGGTTCTTTTTGCGGGCGTTTGTGCCAAATTCATCCGCCTCGCCGCTGATAATTTGCTGCTCCACCACGGCGCGTCCGTCGGGATTGGCGGAAAGGATGATGTGCACCTCGGCAAGGTCCAGCAGCCAGGTAATCGTCGGGTCCGTACCGTAACCCGTGAGTAGACTTTCGGCAAAGCGCAGGTTCAGTTCCACCGGAGCCAGGTCGCGGGCGTGCGTTCCGCTGACCAGGATGAGCGCGGGCTTTTCGCCGGGCAGCGCGCTGTTGGTCAGCTTGAGCGCGAACAGGTCGTAACCCGGTGCGCCGTCCGGTTGGGCTTTTTCCCAGGAATCGCCGATGTCCGTCCAGGTGGCAAGCATGGGATTGGCAGCGGCGAGGGCGGCCGCGTCGGCATAGAGGGTATCCAGGTTTCGGTAGCAGGGGAAGTCGGGCAGGGTGCCTTGAGGCGTTGGCGGGAGGGCGGAGGCGCGTAGAGGGCGCGCCAACCCAAGGATAAGGCAGAGGGCTGCAGCAGTCAGGACTATCAGACGTTTGTGCATGAAAAACCTCCAGTCCAAGCGCTCATTTCAGAATGATTTTAACAGACCTTGGTAAGCTTATGTTACGAATCCTACGAACAGTGGTCTCTTTGATTTTTTTGCGGGCTGAGCGTGTTAGTGCGCCTGTTTGCTTAGATTAAGATCCTTCGCTGCGCTCAGGATGACCCGGAGGTTACCGCGCTGCGCTCGCGATGACGCGAAGTCTGTCGTTCTGACGTCCTGAAGGGCGCAGGCAGTAGGGAAGATACAGTACACTGGAAAGCAAGATCCTTCGCTGCGCTCAGGATGACCCGGAGGTTACCGCGCTGCGCTCAGGATGAAATAAAAATTGCTCGCGAAGATGAAACCGCATAACATCCGTGCTCTCTGCACAGGCATGAAAAGCCTCCCGACTCCGGCTATAATACTCACTATGTCACAGAAAATCTTTGCACCAGCGCGTATTGTGCTGCTCCCTAACCCGGAAATGCCCAAAGCCATCCAGCTTGCCGGGCTTATCGGCGAACGCCTGTCAGAAGCGGGCGCTGCGGTAAGTACATTCATTGCCCAGATATCCCATTCAGCTCCAAGCCCGGATTTGACCGGCGTGGAACTGGTCATCGTCCTGGGTGGGGATGGCACGCTGCTGCGCGCCGGGCACCTGTGCGCTCCGCTTGGGATTCCGCTGCTTGGCGTACAAGCTGGCAGGCTGGGTTTCCTCTCCGAGCTCACCGAGTCTTCCTGGGAAGCGGCGCTTCCGCGCTTGCTTTCAGGAGACTTTCATCTGGAGCAGCGCATGATGCTGCTCGCGCAGCTCATCCAGGAAGAGCGCGTTTGCGGAGAGTGGGACGTAATCAACGAAATTGTGGTCTCGCGCGGGCGCATCGTGCGCCCGATTGAGGTGCGCGTGGACCTGAACGAAGGTTATCTCACTTCGTACATCGCGGACGGCCTGATAGTCGCCACGGCTACCGGCTCTACGGCATACGCGCTCGCGGTTGGCGGTCCGATTTTGCCGCCCGAGCTGCGGAATATGCTGCTTCTGCCCATCGCCCCGCATCTCTCATTGGACCGCGCGGTTGTGCTGGCGGAAGGCGCCTCGGTGGTGCTGCGCGCCCATTGCGACCACGAAGCGGTTATCAGCGTGGACGGCATTGACCCAATCCGGCTGAACGATAACGATGCTGTACGCGTGACCGCCAACCAGCATTCTCTGAAAATGGTGCGCTTTGGCGAACCAAACTACTTCTACCATCGACTGGCCACCGTATTACACGATAACCCCGCCCTGAAACAGAACCATCATGACTGAAACCATCAAGCCCACACCCACCGACGCCGCGCCGGAGGAAATCGTCCTGCGCTGCAACCGCTGCAACAAGCCCATTACGCCAGAAACGGCCGTGCTGACGCCGACTGGCTACCGCTGCAAGGAATGCGTACGCTCCCAGCAAAGGATTTTCGACACCACCAAAGGTCTGGACGTTCCGCTGGGGCTGCTCATATCCGCGCTGATTGCCTTTGGCGGCAGCTGGCTGGCCGGGCGCATCGGCTTCCTTATTTTGTTCGTCGCGCCGGGGATTGGCACGTTGATTGCCAACGCGGTACGCTGGGCTGTGCGGAAGCGCCGCAGCAAAGCGCTGAACAAAGCGGTTTTGTGGGGCAGCATCCTGGGATGCCTGCCGCTGATCATCATGCGCCTGCTCCCTATTATTGGGGCGAATGGCGGTCAACCAGTTTTGGGCGGGCTGCTGTCGCTGGTCTGGCAGGCAGTTTACGCGCTGCTGTTGGTTTCCAGCGCCTACTATCAAACTACCGGCATCAAGTTGAGCTGAGGTCAGATATGCTTGCTGAACTGCGCATTCAAAACTTCGCTATCATTCAGGACCTGACCCTTGCGTTCTCAGACGGGCTGGTCGTCCTGACCGGTGAGACCGGCGCGGGTAAATCTATCATTCTGGACGCCCTAAATGCTGTGCTGGGCGGCCGCGTGGATGTGAACGACATCCGGCGCGACAGCGACAAAGCCGTCATCGAAGCCTCTTTCGACCTGGACGGGCCTTCTTCTGAGGCAGCCCAAGCGCTGCTTGAGCCGGAAGGACTGTGGGAGGAAAACGGCAGCCTCTCGCTCTCGCGCGAAATTCGTGCTGGCGGACGCAGCGTGGCGCGGGTGAACGGGCGCAGCGTTAGCCTATCCTTGCAATCTGACCTAGGGGCTCTTCTGGCAGATATCCACGGCCAGTCCGAGCACCTTTCACTCCTGAAAGTGCGCCATCACTTGGACTTGCTGGATAGGTTCGCGCATCATGAAGGCGTGCTTGAACAGTACACGCGGCTCTACCGCCAATGGCTGGGAGCTCGCTCGGAGCTGGAAGAACTCCTGAACCTGCAGCAATTCGCCAAAGACCGCACGGATATGCTTAAGTACCAGATTCAAGAAATCGAGGCAGCGCGCCTAAAAGCTGACGAAGAAACGGATTTGCGTCAGGAACGCACCCTGCTCGCGAACGCGGAGACACTGAACAGCCTCTCGCGCCAGGCGCTTTCCGCGCTGGACGAAGGTGCGGATGCGCTGCCGGTTACCGACCTGTTGGGTGAGGCGCAGCACGCCCTGAACGAATTGGCGCGCATCGACCCACAAATGACCGGCATGAGCGAGCGGGCAGCGCAGGCGCTGAACACAGTGTCCGAAATCGCGTACGAATTACGCGGCTACCTGGAGAACATTGAATTTAACCCCACGCGGCTGGACCAGATTGAGGAGCGGTTAAACACACTGAATTTCCTCAAGCGTAAATACGGCGGCAGTGTGGAGAGCGTGAAGGCTTATCTGCAAAAGTCTAAAGACGAGTTAAGTAAAGTGGAGAACGTAGAAGAGCAGATAGCCGAAGTGGAGCAAAAAATAAACCGGATTAAGCAAGAGCTTGCCTTGCTGGCCGGGAAGCTCGGCTTAGAAAGGCGCCTTGCCGCGAAAGAGCTTGAAAAAGGCGTCGAAGCTCAGCTGCAGAACCTGCAGATGAAAAACGCGCGCTTCCAGGTGAACTTTACGCTGGCGCCAGACCCCGCAGGTTTGGATGTGGACGGACAGCTGCTGGCTTTTGACGCGACAGGCGCCGATAAAGTGGAGTTTCTAATTGAAACCAACCCTGGCGAGGGGTTAAAACCGCTGGTAAAAATCGCCTCTGGCGGCGAAACCTCACGGCTGATGCTTGCGTTGAAACACGTTTTGGCGGAGGCGGACCAGATCCCCACGCTGGTCTTTGACGAGATTGACCAGGGCATTGGCGGAAGGGTGGGAGTCATCGTTGGGCAGATGCTCTGGCAGCTTGGACGAAAGCATCAGGTAATGTGCGTCACGCACCTTCCCCAGCTGGCAGCCTACGGCGACCAGCATTTACGGGTCTCCAAACAGGAAATAGACGGACGAACGCTGACCCACGTCAGCGTGCTGGACCCTGGCGCGCGCGAGCAGGAACTGGCTGGCATGATTGGCTCTGTCAGTGCCGGCACGCTGCAGTCCGCGCGCGATTTATTACACGCGGTTGACGTATTTACGGGTAAAATTGACTCAGTCAGCTGATCTCACCAACTTTTATTTGCTGGCATTGTCACACGCAGGGGAAAGTTCCTGACGGATATTTGTTCGAAAGAGAGGATTCCCATTATGCCCAAAACCAGCGAGATACTCGGCGTCATTCTCGGCGGAGGTCAGGGTAAACGCCTTTACCCGCTCACCTCCGAACGTTCCAAACCCGCGGTGCCTATCGCCGGGAAGTACCGCTTGATTGACATCCCCATCAGCAACTGCATTAACTCCGACATTTTTCGCATTGCGGTGCTGACGCAGTTCAACTCGGTTTCGCTCCACAGGCACATATCCCAGACTTATATGTTCGATTCCTTCCACCCCGGCTGGGTGCAAATCTGGGCGGCCGAACAAACCATGGAGCATACCGATTGGTATCAGGGCACCGCGGACGCTGTTCGCAAGCAGCTGATGGAAATCACCTCGACCAAATGCCCTTATACATTAATCCTGGCCGGTGATCATTTGTACCGTATGGACTATGCTGATATGGCGCAGTTTCATTGGGAAAACAACGCCGATATCACCGTTGCAGTCCAGCCCGTGCCCAAGGCGGAAGCTTCTCGCTTTGGCCTGCTCAAACGCGCGGAGGACGGGCACATCACCGATTTTGCCGAGAAACCAAAAGATCCGATCAAACTGGCCAGCATGGTCAGCCGGGACGATCCGGAGAGCCCTTACCTTGGCTCGATGGGCATTTACCTGTTCAACACCGAACTGTTGGTGAACGTGCTGCGCAAGGGAGGCGAGCGCCTGGACGACTTTGGAGGGGATATCATTCCCTATCTGATCGGGCAAGGGGCAGCGGTTTATGGATATAACTACGAGGGCTACTGGCGCGATATCGGAACTATCCGGTCATTTTACGAGACCAACCTGGAATTGACCGATGACAAGCCCGGTTTTGATTTTTACGATCCCGACAAACCGATTTTCACGCATCCGCGCTTTTTACCCTGCTCGCGCGTGGTCGGCTGCTCTTTTTCGAAAGTTCTGATCGCGGAAGGTTGCAATATCGAGCATGCGACAATCGAACACTCAATAATCGGCGTACGCAGCCAGATAGGCGACGGCTCCGTGGTGAAAGACACGATCATGATGGGTGGCGACTATTACGGCGTGCTTAAAAACGGTGCGCCCCTGGGCATTGGCAGAAATTGCTCCATCCAGGGCGCTATTATCGATAAAAATTCCAGCCTCGGGGACAATGTCGTGATTAAGCCTTTCCCCGCGGATATGGAAGCGGACCACGCGCTCTATACGGTGCGGGATGGGATCGTGGTAATTCCCAAACACACCACCATCCCGGCTGGTACTGTCATTGCCCCATAGACTTGTCAGGTACGAAACCAAAACCCCGGCGAAATCCGGGGTTTTTTTATTCGGAGGGAGCAAAACGCAGCCAATACGCCGCGATACCAAACGCGACAGCCACATTGAGCGAGCCTTTGCTGCCGCTCATAGGCAGGCACAAAGTCTCATCTGCCAGCGCCAGCAGTCCGGGGTCCACGCCGGCCTGCTCGCTGCCAACGATCAGGAGCAGTGGGTTTTGGTTTGCCGCGCTCGACCGGAAATGAAAAAGCGGCCGCGCGTTGGGCGCGTTTTCCAGCGCCAGTACGGTATAACCCGAAGCTTTCAGGTCCGCGGCTAACTTCAGCGCGTTTGGAGCGCTTTCCCAGGGGACGGTCTGTTCAGCGCCCAAAGCGGTCTTGGCGATTTGAGCCTGGCGCGTTGGACGAGGGGTAATACCCCCCAGCCACACTTTACTGATGCCCGCGCCATCTGCCGCGCGAAAAATTGCCCCGACATTCAGCGCTGAGCGAATGTTATCGAGCAGAGCTTCGATTATGAGCCCGCGGCTGCTGTGTGGGGAATCCGGCACGCCCGGATCAAGCGCTCTTTCCGCTCGGACGAGTTGAGCTCCGCATACCGGGCAAAAACTGCCTTGATAGTGCGCCAAATCGAGAGGGAAACGCAGCTGGCAGTTAGGGTTCTGACACTGCATAAACCAGATTTCCAAATTCATCCTTTTCAGCGGCCTGGCGTCGGATTAATCACGGTTAAAGTGTTAGACGCCTGGGTGAGGGGGGCACCCAAGCGTCTAACATATTTAGTATAAAGGATATTTGATGTAAATACAAGTTAAAAAAGACCAACGTGGGCAGAAATTATTGGAAAATAATAAGAAACTTATGAAATCCGCTCCAAAACGAGATCAATGATTGTATTCCTGACCTGTGGCTGTGCAATAAGGCTCGAAGTGATACCCACGCAGGGTAAGCTCGTGCAGCACCAGCTCCAGTCCGCGCACCGTCTCACTGCGGTCCTCTCCACCGTCGTGCATGAGCACCACGTGGTATGGTTCCAGTTCTCTTTCCACAGTTTCCAGGATTTCCTCCCCGGTAATGCCGGTCCAGTCGCGCGTATCTAGGTGCCACATAGAAATCGCGTAATTCATGTTGTAGGCGTAACTGTAAACATTGTCGTTCACCGCGCCGTAAGGCGGGCGCAGGCAGGGCGTAAGCTGCCCTTCCAGGTCTGGGCGGCTGCTGAGGGCGTCCACAATCGCGTCGCGGGTATCGATAACTTCCAGATAGAAATCGTTGTATCCCAGCTTGGGCAGTTCAATGTGGTTGTAGCCGTGCAGCCCGATCATCTGCCCAGCTTCGGCCACCTGCAGGGAAATCTGGGGATACGTGCGCGCGTTGCGGCCGATTTCATAGAACACAGCGGTCGCGTGGTACTTTTGCAGCAGCGCGAGCACCTGCGGGGTCCAGTCGGGGTCGGGGCCGTCGTCAAAGGTCAGGTAGATTACCAGGTCCGGGTTTGCCTGGGGCAGGTCCTGAGCGGATTCGGCTGGCTGGTCCGGAGCTGTCCAATTGTTGACGAGCTGAATGAAGCCCTGGGCGCGGCCAGGGTCAGCGCTCTGACTGGAGGGTGGAAGGGCTTGCTCTGCGGGCGCGGCAAAGACGGCCGCGGGGCCAGCCAACAATAAGCCGGCCAGTGCTGTCAGGCTGAGAATGCCAAAAATCCACTTTTTCATGACGAGAACCTTCATATGATTGCATTATATTGGAATTTAGTCCGTTTTCCAATACAATCCATCGATAAGCTTCTACGTATCGCTGCAGGACTCATGCCAAATATTGCTATCAGGCGGCTAGGGCGTCAACGCAGCGGGCAGCAGTTCCCAACTGGCGCCGCCATCGCTGCTGCGGTAGAGGAAATTACTTTCCTGGCTTAGGTCCCCAGCCGGAGAGACGAGCATCCAACCGCTGTTCGCGTCCGTAAAGTCTAAATTGAGTGGGCTAAAACCGGCGGGAAGCGCAGCCGAAAGATCTTCCCAGCTCAAGCCGCCGTCGCGCGTGCGGAACAAAGTGGATTCCCCCAGCAGCCACCAATTCTCACGGTCCGCAAACACAAATCGAGTGGCGGGCGGCAGCGCGCTTGCAAGCAAAGTCCAGGTTTCGCCGCCGTCAGAAGAGCGGTAGAACATCGTGCGCGTATCTCCAGCGGGAAGATAAGCACGCAAAGGCAGCACAGCCTCAGACGCGCTAAAGAAAACCGGCGGCAAACTCTCAAACATCGCTCCGATAGTGTCATCCGGAGGAGAAACAACCTGCAGTAACCAATTCACGCCGCTATCGGTGCTGCGGAATAAGTAAATGAAGTCATTAACAGGCTCACTTCCGCTAACCCAGCCATTAATTAGGTCGGGAAAGACAAAACCGCTTTTCTGTCCACCAGAGGGCAGGGATGGCTCTTCCGCGCCTGCTTCGTGGCTGAAGCGCTGTTCCCAGCTCAAACCTCCATCCGCGGATTGGTA
>CAZPWL010000061.1:0-10539 GCA_964590535.1 uncultured Anaerolineaceae bacterium | reverse complement strand
CGCCTGACAATTTCAAGTTTTCGCCTAAATAATCCTGGCTTCCAGTATAAACCGCCAAACTCATATTTTATTTGAAATCACGTATCGTTTCCATCTCAAGGAAGGGCGGCTATCCATGATGCCGCTATCATTTCAAGCATCATCAAAAATAAGTGACAGTAAGCTAATAGGTAATAGTTTCCTTTATTATCATCAAAAAGCGGCCCTTCTGCAATAGTACAATCGTATCTTGCAAAAACGTTAATTCGCCACGATGACAGGGGGCTTAATGGTGTTGAGGGTAGTGCGGTTGGCGCTGCCAACCGCACTACCCTCAACACCAGGCTTGAGATATTTCAAGAATGCTAAAAACAAAAAAGCCGCCTGTAAAAGGCGGCTCCGTGTGCGCTGGGGGGGACTTGAACCCCCACGGCTTGCGCCACATGGCCCTCAACCATGCCTGTCTGCCAATTCCAGCACCAGCGCGTGGATAGAGATTATATCTGTCCTGAACTTATTGTCAAGGATTTTTATCGGAGAGGAATGGCATGAAAACAACAATTGTCCTGGACGCGATGGGCAGCGACAAACGTCCGCAGCCGGAAGTGGAAGCTTCCGTGCAATGCGCTGAAACCCTCGGCGTGGAGCTCATTCTTGTGGGCGACGAAACTATTCTGAAACCTTTGCTGGCCGCGCAGCCCGGGGATAAAACCCATGTGCGCATCGTCCACGCGCCCGAAGCGCTGGAGATGAGCGACCATATCGCTGAAGCCCGTGCCAAACGGAACAATTCCATGCAGGTTGGCATGAACCTCGTGCGCAGCGGCGAAGCGCAGGCCTTCGTGACGGCTGGCAACACCGGCATGGCGATGTACTTTGCTACCAAAACTTTTGGATTAATTCCGGGGGTTATCCGCCCCTGTCTCTGCGGCACATTCCCGGTAAAAAACGGAAAATGCGTGCTTTTGGATCTTGGTGCCAACGCGGAATGCCGCCCTGAGTTTTTGGTGCAATTTGGCCGGATGGGCAGCGTTTATGCCGGCTTGCTGCTGCATCGTGACAATCCACGCGTGGGCCTGCTGGCGAACGGCGAGGAAGAAGGCAAAGGGAACGAACTGGTGAAAGCGGCCGGACCGCTGATGCGGGCAGAAGTCCCAGGCTTCGTCGGAAACATCGAAGGCAAGGAATTATTCGCTGGCGAAGTGGATGTGGCTGTGACGGACGGCTTCACCGGAAACATCCTGCTCAAGTCGACCGAAGCGGTCGCGCGGCTTATCCTCGAAACGCTTAAAGAAGAACTGATGCGCAGCACCCGCACTAAGATTGGCGCGGCGCTGGCCAAACCCGCCTTCAAGTCGGTCAAACAAATGCTTGACCCCTCAGAAGTTGGCGCAGCCCCCCTGCTGGGTATTGACGCGCTGGTGTTTGTGGGGCACGGACGCTCAGATGCCAAAGCGGTGGTCAGCGCCGTAAAACAGGCAAAAATCGCGGTGGAATCCGGCTTGCTGGACTCCCTGCGTCAATCAATTTCATAAAACGGCAGCGGAGAAGCACACTCATGAAACTAGTCATCAACGAAAAACTCATCAAGAAAAACAAGACAATTGGTCAGGTTACCACCTTTGCCAGTCTGGCTGTATTGGCTATCGGGCTGGTCTTCGCCTTCGGCAAGGACATGACGAAAATCCTCTATTCCTACATAGCCCTCATCATCGGATTTGTGCTTTCTCAGGTGGGAATGTACTTTTCAACCCGTTTTGGGCGCAGCCCGCGCTTTGACGAATTATTCAAAGGCGCGTT
The DNA here is from genome assembly GCA_964590535.1 of uncultured Anaerolineaceae bacterium. Classification (GTDB taxonomy): domain Bacteria; phylum Chloroflexota; class Anaerolineae; order Anaerolineales; family Anaerolineaceae; genus Mesolinea. The sequence goes on along the minus strand of CAZPWL010000061.1, from coordinate 8,760 downwards.
CGAGAAATTGCGCCACGAATACACTTTCTATGTTTACTCCAGCCCGGTTCCATTTCTTCTGCTTGGTCCTTGCTCCATCTGGGTGCCGATTCCGCTGACCGCCAGCGGGAAGATTTCCTACGAAAATGGCAAATGGAAACAGCAGGGCGGTAACTTTATGATGAAGCTCTTTGGCCAGGAAGGCATCGGTCGACCAGTTCAGGAAGTAAGCGCGAATACTGCCGCGATTCGTAAATATCTCGCTGACAAAGGTATCCCCGAGGAAGAACAGCCGGAGATTAAGCACGTTATGGTCGTTCTGATGAAGAACACCATTGTCGGGGAAATCAGCGAAGCCCCGATTCCGGTAGTAAACCTGGAAGATCTTAAGCGTTCTGTCCGCCGTGTGGACCGCGATGAATGCGCGGCGCCGCTGACGGAAGAACAGCTTGCCCGCCTGACGAGCGCGCTGGACGAATATTCAAAGAAAAACTCCTGAGCAATCAGGAGTTTTTTTCGTCTTTATCCAAGCCGGCATACTGGCGCAAGCGTTTCACTTCCGCGCTGCTGAGGTAGCGCCACTCTCCAGACCGCAAAGATCCCAGTTTAAGCGTGCCAATCCGCACGCGTTTAATCTGCGCGACCGGAAGCCCAATTCGCGCGCCAGTTTTCCGAATCTGACGTTTCTTGCCTTCCCGCATGGTTATCCGCAGCCAGGAGCCGCCGCCAGCGTTGTTCATCACTTCCACTTTCGCGGGCAGGGTCCGGTATCCGTCTTCCAAAACGACACCGCGCTGCCAGATCGCCAGCTGTTCCGCGTCGGGCTCCTTGATGACGAACACTTCGTATTCTTTTTCGTGCTTGTAGCGGGGATGCGTGAGCCGGTTCGCCAATTCGCCGTCGTTGGTCATCAAAACCAGCCCCTCGCTGTCCAGGTCCAGCCTTCCAACCGCGAATAACGGCTCTTTCAAGCCGATCAAATCATTCACGGTCGGTTTGGGATGTTCCTCATCAATATCCGACAGATACCCTTTGGGTTTATTAAGCGCGATGTAGATTTTTTCCAGTTTCAGCCGCAGCAGTTTTCCATCCAGGCTGATGCTGTCCCGCGCGGGATCCGCTTTATCGCCCAGGTGAATGACCTTACCATTCACCATCACCCGCCCATCTTCAATAAACGTCTCACAGGCTCTGCGGGAACCCAAGCCAGCCGCTGCCAAAATTTTCTGAACGCGTTCTTCTGCCATCAGTCTTTCAGTATCCTTTTCTCTTGCCCCTCGTCTGGTAATCGAACCGCCTTTAAGGCTTCAATGTCCAGCTCAGGCAGCTGCTCCAGTGATTCCAAACCAAAGTGCTGCAGAAAATCCGCAGCCGCGCCGTAAAGAATCGGCCTTCCAGGGGCTTCGGACCGACCCTTCTCCTCAATCAACCCCTTGGCAAGCAGGCTTTTTACCACCGTGTCGCTGTTGACGCCGCGGATCGCTTCAATTTCGGGGCGGGTGGAGGCCATTTGATAGGCGATAATCGCGAGCACTTCCAGCGCTGGCTGCGACAGGCGGGAGCTAACTTCCAAGCCCAGGAATTGCTCAATTAGCACCGCGTGTTCCGCCGCGCTCACCAATTGGTATTGGTTCCGAATCTTCTGCAGGCGTATACCGTGCCATTCTTCATAATGCTTTGCCAGGGTTTCGGCTAAGTGAACAACATCAGCGGAATTGAGCCCGAGAGCCTTTGAGAGGTCTTCAATCGAACTCAAGCCGGGAGCGGCAAAAAGCAGCGCCTCCAGGCGGCTAAGATTCGTTTTGGTTTCTGGGCTAATTTCCACTGTGTCGCTCATGCTATAATACTTTCACTTTAAGTCTTGTGATTATACTCTACTTATCTCGGGGGAGATGCCCCGAAGGGATGCACATATGCGCGTTGCACTCACCGGCGCTGCCGGTTTTTTGGGCTCACATCTGGCGGATCGATTAATTCGCGAGGGGCATGAAGTTATCGGTCTGGATAACTTCATAACCGGGGACGAAGCTAACATCGCGCACCTGGCTGCAACCGGAAAGTTCCGTTTACTCCGTCAGGACGTCTCCACCTTTATAGATATTCCTGAAAGCCTGGATTACGTCCTGCACTTTGCCTCCCCTGCCAGCCCAAACCCCGCTTCACCATTCGGGTACCCGAACCTGCCCATCCAGACGCTAAAAGCCGGCGCTTTGGGCACGCTGAACACGCTCGGCCTGGCAAAAGCCCACAAAGCCCGCTACCTGCTGGCTTCTACCAGTGAAGTTTATGGAGACCCGCAAGTGCACCCGCAGGCAGAAAGCTACTGGGGTAATTGTGATCCAATTGGTCCGCGCTCAGTCTACGATGAAGCCAAACGCTTCGCCGAAGCACTCACGATGGCGTATATGCGCTTTCACAACTTGAATACGCGCATTGTGCGCATATTTAACACCTTTGGTCCCCGCATGCGTCTGGACGACGGGCGCGTGGTGCCCAACTTCATCCTTCAGGCGCTGCACGGCCAGCCGCTGACGATTTACGGAAGCGGCGCTCAAACCCGCAGTTTCTGCTACGTCAGTGACCTGGTGGAGGGTATTTACCGCCTGATGCTCTCGGAAGAGCATGAACCGGTAAATATTGGCAACCCAAATGAAATCAGCATCCGCGAATTCGCGCTGCTCATTAACGAACTCACCGGGAACCAAGCCGGGCTGGTCACCCGCTTTGCGGAAGGCTTGGGCGATGACCCCCAGCGCCGCCGTCCGGATATCACCCGCGCAAAAACCCTGCTGGGTTGGGAACCCCTGGTAGACCTGAAAACGGGTCTGCGCCAAACCGTCCAATACTTCCAGGAGAAAGACCTGGCATGACGGTAAAATCCACTCCGGAGACATTACGCTTCGGGAAATTTTTGCTGGTCGGCGGGCTGAACACGCTGATCGACTTTGGGCTTATGAACCTTTTCTCCGGTTGGCTGGGGATGCCGCTGGTGCTCGCGCAAGCTCTTTCCTTCCTCCTGGCTGTCATCAACAGTTACACATTCAACCGGTTGTGGGTCTACCCGGAGACGCACGCAAAATCTCTGGCAAATCAATTTTCAAAGTTCGCGTTAATTAACCTTGCCGGACTTGCGCTGCGGACGCTCACCATCCCGCCAGTGGATGCATGGTTCAGGCAGCTGCTTGTTTCCAATCAATTTCAACCCTTTGGTCTTTCAGCCCAGGCACTTAGCCGAAACTTCGCGTTGGGAGTTATCATCCCAATTACGCTGATACTGAACTACATTGCCAACCGCTTTTGGACCTTCGGGGACGTTGCCAGAGCCCAGGCGGAAGGTAAAAAGGCATAATTTCTAATGGGTACGCTGCGGGTTATTGGCGGGAGCGCGAAGGGGCTTCGCCTGAAGACTGTACCGGGTGATACCACCCGCCCCATTACCGACCTGGTGAAGGAAGCCCTCTTTAACATTCTGGGGGAAGAAGTACTCGGCAATAAGGTATTGGATGTGTTTGGCGGCACCGGCGCTGTTGGCATTGAAGCGCTCAGCCGCGGCGCGGAAACAGCGCTTTTTCTCGATAAAAGCCGTGAAGCGGTTCGCATAATCCAGGAAAACCTACGCGCGACGCACTTGAGCGAGAAAGCCCAGGTGCAGCATCAGGACGCGTTTATTTACCTCGCTCAACCGCCCGCGCAGGCCTTTGACTTGATCTATGTCGCCCCACCGCAATATAAGGGCATGTGGCAAAAAGCGATGGATTTGCTGGATGAACAGCCGCAGCGCCTGAGCCTGGACGGACAGATCATAGTACAAATCAATCCGGTGGAATGGGAAGAACGTACGTATCAGCACTTCACCGAGTTTGACTCACGGAAATACGGGGACACGCTCCTGGTATTTTTCGAACACACTCAGGCCGAAAACGACATCACCAGCTGATCGCGCGCGTCATATCGGTATACTCCCCAAAAAGGCTGCCCACGCGTGCCGGTCCGCGCCGCTTTGCCCAGCAAGATAGGCAAATCTTCCACCAGCGGGAATTTCCCGAGTTCATCCAGCGCAAACCAGCGCAGACACCCTTCAGCGCTTTCTGTTAATTTTCCGGTTAACTGTTCCGCCCGAAACACAAAAAAACCAATGCCAGTCTGGCTGCCGGTGTCCACTGAGACCTGTCCGCACAAAGTCCAACATGCAGCAGAAAGGCCAGTCTCCTCAAACAATTCACGCCGGGCGGCTTCTATCACGCTTTCGCCTTTTTCCACATGCCCCCCGATTCCGTTCCACAAACCAGCCCATACACGTTTATCCGGCGCGCCTTTCAATAGCAGGATCTGCCCATCGTCGTTGAAAGGAAATACAAGCACCCGTGGGATGGTCATGTAACGGTCTGTGGTCGCGCCTTGCGCTTTTGCTCCCATATTCCTCCTAAAAAACAGCGCATAAAACCTTTCAGTCTTATGCGCCTGGAGATCGCCGCATCCTCAAACGAGGAACATTGGCAGCTTATAAATATCTTGAATCCGCGGGCGATAGTTCTCTTTGTCGTAATACATATCGACATCCACATGGCGCTTGCCCTGGATGGAGGAATCAATCGGGACCGTGGTGTATACCCCATTATTGATTGCCACCATTTTGCCGAAATCTTCCTTGACGGTCAACTGCATCGCCAGCGTACCATAATTCAGTGCCACCATCCTGTCAAGCATATCCGCGGGACCACTGCGCACAAGGTAAGCCAGCTTCTGGAACATGATATGCTGCCCGGTGAGCAAGTTAATCTGGTCGCCGACCAGTTCACCGATACCGCCCAGTTTTTTGTGGCCGTATGCGTCTTCTTCACCGCTTTCCACAACGACACCACCGTCAGAAACTGCGCCTTCGGAAATAACGCACATGGCGTAATTGGATGGATTCTTCTTTTTGTCTGCAACCAGGAAGTCGGCCAATTTGTGGAAGTTAAAGGGTACTTCACAAATGATGGTTCGGTCGGCGAAGCTCAGATAACCGGTAACCAGGCTGGTTTCGCCAGAATTGCGCCCAAAGAGTTCCACAATCCCGATGCGTTCGTGTGACCCAACGGAAGAACGGAAGTTGGTAATCAGCGAGACCGATTGCGTGATAGAGGTCGAAAACCCGATGCAGTAATCCGTGCCGTAGACGTCATTGTCCATGGTCTTGGGGATGGCGACCACGGGAAAACCTTCCTTGTAAAGGCGCGCAGAGTAGCTGAGGGTATCATCGCCGCCGATGGTAATCAGCGAGTCGATTCCATGGAAATCCAACACTTTCAGGATGTAGTCCGTATAATCCTTGGTGCCGTCAGGTTTCACAACTTTGCCATAGGGGCTGTTCTGAAGAAATTCCGGAGTGTCTTTTGGGCGGACGTTCGAAGGATTGGTGCGGGAAGTATGCAGGAAAGTGCCGCCGGTGCGGTCCACTTTCCGGACGGAATTCACATCCAGAGGACGGACAAGGTCCGCGGTACTTTCCGGGTTGTCCAGGTTGAAACGCAGTAAACCGCCCCACCCAAGGCGAATCCCCACCACTTCGTAATCCTGCTCAACCGCGTTTAGAACCACTGATTTAATTGCCAGGTTCAAACCCGGGACGTCTCCGCCCCCGGTCATCACCCCAATTCGTTTTTTTGCCATAATAAATCCTCCGATATTTATACTAATATTAATAATTTATTCCTTGCTATGCATCGCGCAGCGGTCTTGGGCTGCTAATCGCCCACCACCGCGTCCACTCCAAAAAGCCAAGTGCGGCTAATGGAAGGATGGTGACGACCCAGCTAGTCTCTGTTGAAGACCAATTTTGAGTGCGCAGGAAGCTTTGCCAGTTGCTGTAGAGATACACAATAAGCAAAATCCAAAAGATTATTTTACCAGCAATCTTCCACTTTTCTTGAAGAAACGCGTAAAAAAGCAAGACACCAGGCCAAGCAAGAACCAGGAACGCGGGCGAACCGGCGGGATTGAAAAGGCTGATTAATGACAACGTGAGCAGCAGCTTCCAGCGAACGCGCCTCTCGTCACTATCTCCTAGACCATACCATTCAACCAACATCATGAAGAGCAAAAGCACATGCAGCGCCACGGCCAACGGTACTGACGCGCCCGGGAAAAAAGCTGATAGCCGCATCAGCGGTGTATCCAACCAGTCCAGCCGCGGCTGCACGGCAATCAGGCTGGCAGACCACTGCGGTATCCAACCCGGGAACAGGATAAGGGAGCTAATCGCCAAAAATGCAATGCCAATCAGGAAAACCGGAAGCGCTTCATTTTGTTTGCGCCCATGCAGCCAAAGCAGCAGGAAAATCGCGATGATCAGACTGATTGGCAGCATTCCCACGCAGAGGAACAAGAACACTCCAGCAGAAGTCGCTTTGCCTGCCAATGCGCTGCGGCAGGCTGCCAGCAAAGCCAAAAGGAATAGCGGCAAAATACTAGCGGATATGATCAGTTTAAAGAAGGGATAGGAACACGTGATCAGAAGCGCTAGCAGCGCTCTTTCCCATGGGCGCGCCTGCACGCCGGCCAAATCCACACCAATCCAGATGCTGAAGAAAATCGCAGCCGCCGTCAGGCTCATCCAGATTGCCCGGGCGATGCTGTAAGGCAGAAAACTGAGGGGAATGTAGAGGAAAAGGTACCAGACCAGGTCCACGAACCTGCCCTGACTGAATGCCGGCTGTGAGAAACCCAGTTGGTCATAAAGCGACTGGGCATCCTGATGCGCTTGGTCGGAATACGGGGAAGTTCCATCGCGCATCCATGCTCGCGCCGCTGACCAGCGCGGGAGGAACTCATCCTGGTACAGAAATTGCTCTGATAACTGCAAATTGAGCAGGATCAAGCCTGCGGCAAGCGCCACAACCAGCAGAGGAACCCAATATTGAGCGGTCTTTTTAAGAAGCAACATAACCTCGTGATTAACGAAAGGATTTTACCCGTTGGCAGGGCTGTGGTCAAATCGTTATGCGTCCTTTGCCGAAACTTTCCAAATATGTCGGAAAAGGATATAATAGCCGCCCTGAAGCCGCAACCGAAAAGTGCCAAATTTTAAGAAAAACTACTTGTAATTCGCGCAAAAATACTGTACTCTATGGGTTAAGTGCGACAATTTGAATAGAAAAGGTACCAATAACTGAATGGCAAGAATAAATAACGATAATCAAGTTCTCGACGACGATCGCGAATCCTCAGCTCTAGAACGTCTGTTGGACTTCGGCAGAAAAAAGACCTACGTAACATATGATGACATCCTCCAGTTTTTTCCGGATGCCGAGCAGGATCTGGATCAGCTGGAAGAAGCCTATACTGCCCTGCTTGGGGCTGGAATCAACTACACGGAGGAAACTTCGGCGCAGGATGAACCGAGCGAAACCGAACTTAGCGATGCGGTTATCGAGGAAAGCCCGCTGGACGACCTCGCCAACATTGACACAGATGACACCATCGGTCTGTATCTGAAGGAAGTCAGCCGGGTTCCCCTCCTCCACGACATTGAGGAAGAACAGCACCTCGCCCAGCGCATCGAGCGGGGACGAGTTGCGCGCGAAGAGTTAGCGAAGGGCAATATCGGACCAAAAAAGCGCCTGGAACTACGCTCTCTAATTGAAGACGGTTGGGCTGCCCGCGAGCATCTCATTACCGCGAACTCCCGGCTGGTTATCAGCGTGGCAAAGAAATACATGGGCCGCGGCGTGCCCTTCCTGGATTTGATCCAGGAAGGCAACATCGGTCTGATCCGCGCGACCAAGAAATTTGAATACCAACGCGGGCACAAATTCAGCACCTACGCCACCTGGTGGATACGCCAGGCTGTTACCCGCGCGATTGCCGACCAGGGGCGCACCATCCGCGTTCCAGTCCACATGGGCGACCAGATCAACAAGCTCCTGCGCGTCCAGCACCAGCTCACCCAAAAACTAGGGCGGGACCCCAGTGTGGAAGAGCTGGCGGAAGCCCTGGAAGTGCCTCCTAAGAAGGTCGAGAACATGATCCAGGTTGCCCGCAGACCGCTCTCCCTGGAAACTCCAACTGACGATGAAGAGGATTCGGTGCTGGGCGATTTTATTGAAGATGACGATGCTCCGCCACCGGATGACACCGCCACCTACAACCTGCTGCGCGCGCATCTGGATGAAGTGCTGGACTCCCTTCCTCCCCGCGAGGTCCGCATCCTGCAGCTGCGTTACGGTTTGCTGGACGGACAAGCCTACACACTGGAAGAAGTCGGGCGAAAGATGGGCGTCACCCGCGAACGCGTGCGCCAGATTGAAGCCCAGGCATTGACGCGCTTGCGCCACCCCAGTGTACGCCGAAAGCTGCGTGATTATCTCGGAGAATAACCCACAGTTGCAGCCGGATCCCTCTGGCTGCAATTGATTAACAGGCGGCCGCGATGGATACCAAAAACCCTGTGACTCAGAATGCCAGATCAGAGCCTGAAGCGGGCGCTCCGGTTCCGCTTCAGGTCAACACCCCCGACCCGCATGAGGCCACCAAACCGGTGAGAATTGTGTTGGATACTTCGGCGACTCGAAGTGAAAACACGCAAGCCGTGCTTGCGCCAGCCCGGGACCTGGAAGATACCAAACCTATCCAGGTTCGTGCTGGGGTCGAAAAAACAGCCCTTTCGCAGACATCAGAACCAGATTCAACCCGGACGGAGGAACTCCCGGCTTGGTTGATTGCGTTCGCCCGGGAGGAGACGCTGGCCGAAACACCGGTCAATCCGGACGAGGACACCAGAACGATCCCGCTGCAGCCCAC
>CAZPWL010000060.1:0-10796 GCA_964590535.1 uncultured Anaerolineaceae bacterium | reverse complement strand
TCATCATGTGCACCCACCAGATGAACCAGGTGGAACAGCTCTGCGATAAAATTGTTCTGGTAGATAAGGGCGAGGTGCTGCTTTATGGCGGCTTGCAGGAGATTTACGAAAGCTTCGCGACCGACGATGTACGCATCAACACCAGCGCGGAACTGCCCGCCACAATCCCCGGGGTGCAAAAGATCGAGCGCTTGAACACTATGATAAAACTGGAACCTCAGCCCGGCGTCAAACCGCAGGATATTCTGAACACGTTGGTGTCGCAAGGCATCCAATTGAACGCGTTCGAAATCGCGGTGCCCTCCCTCGATGAAATCTTCATCAAAGTGGTGAAAAAAGGAGGGACGGACGATGAGCAAGACCTTTGAAATTGCTAAATATGAGTACAGCCACCACGTCGCCCGGCCGCGCTTCTGGATTGCGCTGCTCAGTTTGCCCCTTGGAATGATTCTGGTTATGCTCTTTGCGCTCGTGATTTCGCTCTCATCGATGAGCAAACTGCCGGTTGGCTATGTGGACGAGGCCAATCTAATAATCCAACCCTTTACCGCCCCCGAAAAACCTTCTCTTTTCGAACCGACAATCCCGATGGTTCCGTTCGCATCCGCGGAAGAAGCACGCGCCGCCGCGGAAAGCGGCGATATTCAAGCCTACTTTGTCGTCCCAGAAGGCTATGAATCCACTTTTCAGGTGAAGTATTACTTTAATGAACCCCTGACCAGCACAATCCGCGGCCAAATTCGCAGCCTGCTGTCCGAGAATCTTTTTGCAGGCGCGAACATCCCTAATCAAGCCCGCCTGGAAGCCGGCAGCCTTTACACCCTTATTTCCCTGGACGGCACCCGCAGCACCGCTGAGAACGAAATCGCGAAAATCGTGGTGCCTCTGGTCGTCGGTCTGCTTTTCGTGATTGTGGTACTTTCAAGCGGCGGTTATCTGCTGCAGGCGGTGGTGGAAGAAAAAGAGAACCGCACCATCGAGATCATGGTAACGTCCGTCTCTCCCAACGAATTGATGGCTGGCAAAATAATAGGCAACCTCAGCGTAGGTCTGACGCAAATCCTTTTCTGGGCGCTGTTGGCCGCTGTCTTTGTGCTCGTGATGGGCGACCGCATCCCCTTCCTGAGCGATCTTCAAATCTCGTGGACGAGTATGCTGCTCAGCCTGCTCCTGCTGCTGCCTTCCTTCGTTTTCACTGCCGCGCTGATGGCAATTCTTGGCGCTACTGTTACGGATTCCCAGGAAGCAGCCCAGGTAACCGGCCTGATCACCTTCCCCATCCTGATTCCGTATTATTTCTTTTCCGTGCTGATGATGCACCCGAACGGCGCATTCGCCCGGGCGCTAAGCTACTTCCCGCTAAGCGCGCCGGTAGCGATGACCCTGCGCATGGCCTTCACCCAAGTACCCGCGTGGGAACTGGCGCTGGTCATCACGATGCTGATCCTGTTTTCTGTGCTCACCGTCTGGCTGGCGGGCAAGGCTTTCCGCTTGGGGATGCTGCAGTACTCAAAGCGCATCAGGCTCAGCCAGCTTTTCAAGAAAGGAGGCGCGCTGTGAATAAAACCTGGAGCGTTTTCAAACACGAGTTCCTGACCACAATCAGCCGCCGCTCATTTATCCTTACGTTGATCCTCGTCCCGCTCATTCCTGCCCTTTTGCTGTGGATTCTGGGGAACCTGAGCGAGTCGCAGTCCCAGAGCCTGACGCAGGTCTTCACCGGCGGGCAAGCAGCTTCCGCGCTGCCTTACGGCGCGGTAGACCACAGCGGTCTATTGACAGAAGCACCGGACTGGATCACCGGTGGAGCCATCGTGCTTATCCCCTCCGCGGAGGAAGCCAACCAGCAGTTGCAGGATGGAAAGTTGAAAGGCTACTACGAGATCCCGCAGGATTATCTGCAGAGTGGCAAAGTATCCTTGATCCGCGAAGATGTAAACCCGGTTACCGGCTTTGAACAAACCGGCGTGATGGAGAACTTGATTGCCTACAACTTGCTTGGCAGAGACCAGGATCTGTATCTGAAGTACACCAATCCGGTTTCGTTCATCGTCGAAGAGGTCAATCCCGCCATCGCAGAGACGCGCGACACAGAGGATCCGCTGGCATTTTTCGTCCCCTACGGCGTAACGCTCTTCTTCTATATGATTGTGTTTATTACGTCCAGCATGCTCCTGAATACAGTCGGCAAAGACAAAGATAATCGCGTGATGGAAGTTCTGCTCTCCTCTGTAAAGTCCACGAACCTGTTCATTGGTAAGCTGACCGGATTGGGGCTTGCCAGTTTGATGCAGTTAGCTCTGTGGTTTGGCGCGGCGCTGGTGCTGCTGCGCGTGACAGGCCGCACCTTCTCCCTGCCCATCGCGATAAACCTGCCCGCCGCGCTGTACCTGTACGGCATCTTCTTTTTCATCGGCGGCTTTATCTTCTACGGCAGTCTGATGGCAGGCATCGGGGCTATGGCTCCGAACCTGCGTGAAGGCAGTCAGTCCACCTTCATGGTAGCGCTGCCGCTCATCCTGACGCTGGTCTCCATCAACAGCCTGATTCAAATGCCGCATGGAGGGCTTGCGACCGTTTTCAGCCTGCTTCCGCCCACCGCGCCCGTGGCGATGATGACCCGCCTGACGATCGGCGGCGTACCAGGCTGGCAAATAGCCTTAGCTTACGCTCTGTTGGCGCTGACGGACGTGTTCCTCGTCAAGGGCGTATCAAACCTGTTCCGCTCACAGAATCTGCTGACTGGCAGCAAATTCTCGTTCAAGCTCTTCCTCCGGGAGTTGGTGCGCCGATAAGTCAGATAAATCTGCCAAACAGTCTTATCCTCTCCAATGACCAATGCCTCCCCACAAAAACTCCAGGTTACGTAGGCCTGAGGACTTGGTGAGCTCATGGTACAGCCTTCGCATTTCCATCATCCCACCGCGCAGGTTGGCCTCTTCACCAATCTTTCGTGCCTTTGGTTCCAATTCTTTTATGACTTTATGATTGCTTGATGCATAGGCAGCACAAAGTTTATTGAGGGTAGAGATTACAAGCTTCTCATCTTCAAGATCTAACTCTTGAGATTTTGGAAGTTGTGCCCCCAGTTTTTTCAAGGCTTGCCCATATTGGTCATTAATATCCCAGCCATCTTTCTTGAAAGCAGTTTGGAGGGGCTCTATGGCTAACAGGTTCCCGATTTCGCCAAGTGCCATCGCAGCAATTTGGCGAACATTATATTCTTTATCTTCCAGTGCTCTGATCAAGGGATCGACAGCTTCATCTCCAACTCGAACGAGTGCTGCGAAAGCGTTTTTACTTTCATCTTCGGTTTCAACAAGCAAGCTGGCGAGCAGCGGTTCTACAGCATCCGCGCCAAAAGGGATCATCTTTTCCCAACCGCGTTTTGCAGCCCAGAACCATGCCTCGGGCTCTCCTGTTCTCAATTCCCATCCCAGGTGAACCAATCCCTTGGCCGCTACATTACGCAGTCTTCTGTCCGTTTTTATGTTCTTGAGAATAGTCATCATGGGCTCAAAAGCTTGGTTATCCCCAATCTTTCCTAAGGCCTCACACCCAGCAATTTTTAGGAAAAGATCCTTCTGTTTAAGCATATCAAGCAATGCCGGTACTGCTGGCGGACCAATTTTGGCCAGAGTTTCCATGGCGATTTTCCTCTTAAAAATATGCTCTGTATTTAGAATGGGGATAAGTGCTTCAACTGCTCTCTCTCCCATTTTGCTTAACCCCTCACAAGCCGCTTCCTCTAAGACTGTCCAATATTCTTTTTCAAGAACGTTAGCGAGTGCTTTTGCAGCTTCTGGATCGCCGATAGCAGCTAAAGTTTTGGTTGCGGCAAGTTTGATATTATTCTCTTTGTTACCAAGCTCATTAATCAAAGGAGCGACAGCGCGTTGATCATTAGAAATTTCCAGCCCTTTGATTACAGCAATTATCAAGTCAACCCCGGACCTATTTTGTAACAGATTGATCAACATATTGACTGTTTCAGGCTTCCTGAAATACTGAGGTTCGTTGATAGCGATCAAGGCATTAATCAAAATATCATATGAGAAATACCAGGCTTCTGAGTGTAATGCAGCATCCAAAGCCTCAATTGCTTGTGGATCACCCAGCTCGCCAAGAGCTTTGGCTGCGTTTTGGGCAACTGAACTGTTCTTCTTAAAAAAGTCTAATGCCTTGATCAAGCCCTTAGTATTTCGATCTCTCTTTAATTTCTCTACATCTGGGGGGCCAAATAGGGACATGTCATTCTCCTTTCTATTAAATCGGTAGTATTTAAATGGTCAGGAAATGCACGAAGTGACATACTGAGGCTTCGTTAATACTTTAACTATACTCTATTATTCTAAATTATCAAAGTTAATCAGAACTCTGATGCTCAGCCTGAACGTGCAAAGGGAAAGTGCTTTTTGCTGGTAGCGGGAAAGCGATTAAAATACCCGTAGATATTTCTCAGGCCCAAGTCTCCACACGACAGATAGGAGTGACCATGAAAGCAAAGAATCACAACTGGATTTGGTTGGTCCTGGCAGCTTGTATGCTCGCCTCCTGCAACTTCCCGGGAGGCGCAACCCCAACGGACCCCATGGCAGCGGTGCGCACCGCGGCTGCTCAGACGGTTCAAGCAATGTCCACTCAGGCTGCCCCAACCCAAACACCAGCCGCGCTGCCCAGCCTGACCCCACCGCCCACCGCCCTCGCCAGCTCCACTCCCAACCCAGATCTCCCCTGCAACCTGGCTGAGTTCGTGACAGAAAGCGTGCCTGACGGAAGCCAGTTCTTCCCCGGGTCGGTCTTTATAAAAACCTGGACCCTTCGCAATGCCGGCAGCTGTGTCTGGACCACGTCCTACCAAATGGAATATATCTCAGGCAATATTCCCAACATCCTTACTTTCCAGAAACTCACCAATGGCGCGGTCGCGCCCGGACAAACGCTGGTGATTATGCTGAGCATCATGCTGCCGCAAGACCCCGGGAATTATCGCGCGGATTTCCGTCTGCGGGACGCCCAGGGCAGCCCTTTCAGCTTCAAAAACCCTGAAAAGACCTTTTGGGTGGCGGTGGAAGTGGTAAATACAGAAATCAATCTTGTAAAGAATCTTTGCTCGGCGGAATGGACCAGCGGCGCTGGACAACTGAGCTGCCCAGGCAAAGCCGGAACGGCTGATGGCTTTGTTTACACAGACCCCAGCCCCCTGCTTGAAAATGGCGCGGAGGACGACGAGCCCGCGCTGTGGCTAAGCCCGCAGAATACCCAAAACGGATACATCCAGGGCGTCTTCCCGGCGCAGGTCATCCCACCTGGGACGCGCTTTGAGGCTGTCTTGGGCTGCGCCAAAAACGCTGCTGCCTGCGATGCTGACTTTTCCTTGCTCGCGCAGGCCGGCTTCGAAACCCCGCGCTTGCTGGCAGCCTGGAACGAGACCAATGACGGTGCGTTTCGCAGGATTAGCTACGACCTTAGCGACCTGACCGGGCAAAACCTACGTCTGATCCTGCGGGTGGACAGCCGCGGCGCGGCAGTGGATGATATCCTGCATCTGCTCGTGCCGGTGTTCAGAACCTCACAGCCTGCGGACGGTTAGAACATCAACCAAATTCACCGACCGCGTCATAAAGCCGGCGCGAATTTTGGTAAGGCTGTTCCCGCAGTACAGACCCGCTTCAACGAGCTGAGCTGACAATTCGAACGCGGACACCACAAAAAAACGCTGGCATCAGGTCAGCTTCGGATGACAAGCATCATTTCCAGCAGAATTCTGCTCGGCAGGTAAGGAGTCTCCAATTAAGCTCTCTGTTTTCCCCAGAAGCGTGAGCGTGGTCGGGGCGCGCGCAATCTTTTCGCGATTATAATTAGCGAAACTTAATGAGGGAAGGGCACACATGGCCTATTTCACACACTTATTCGCGCCTCTCTTAAAACCTCTGGCGTACCTGGATCCCGGTAGCGGCAGCATGCTAATCCAGCTGATTCTGGCGGCTGTCTTAAGTATCGGTGTAGCCATCAGAATCTTTTGGAAGAAAATTAAAGCCTTCCTGACGAGGAAGAAAGCTCCAGCCAACCAGGACCTGGATCCGACTGACATACCTGACGAACCCGGAGTAGAAGACTCCTTGCATTCTTGAGAGCACGCAGCTCGCCCGCAAAACGCACAGGCACACCAGTAGAGGGAAGTTTTCAGCATGATTGAGAAATCCAGCGCCTCATTCCGCGACCCCAGCGGATTCATTTTCACGCAAAATTCTGTTGTTTACAGGCAGGTGAACCAGGCTGGCCGTGAATCCTACGACGGATTGATGCAGTCGGGGCTTTATGAGCGGCTGAGCAAAGCCAAGGCGCTCGTGACGCACGAGGAAGTACCCCTCAGCCTCGCCCCCGTGGCAGAGCTGGCATATAAGGTAATCCTTCCACGCCCAATTCCTTTCATCTCCTATCCCTACGAGTGGTGTTTTGAGCAGTTGAAGGATGCCGCGATTCTGACCCTCTCTATCGCCAGGCGCGCCCTCGATTACGGCCTGAGCCTGAAGGATGCCAGCGCGTACAATGTGCAGTTTTTGGAAGGCAAACCCATTTTTATTGATACACTCTCCTTTGAACCCTATCAGGAGGGGCTTCCGTGGGTTGCGTACCGACAGTTCTGCCAGCATTTCCTTGCGCCCTTAGCCCTCATGGCAAAAAGTGACATCCGCCTGAGCCAACTTTTGCGTATCTACATCGACGGAATTCCACTGGACCTGGCCAGCAAGCTGCTCCCCGCGAACACACGCCTCCAGTTTGGACTGCTTAGCCATATCCACCTGCATGCCCGCAGTCAAAAAAAATACGCTGGTAAGGCGGTCTCGTGGGATACACTGGAAGGAAAAGTCAGTCTATCTGCCTTGCGAAGCCTGTTGGAGAGCCTCTTGGCTGTCGTCCGCGGTTTAAGCCTGCCCTCAACCAACACCGAATGGGAAGATTATTACGAAGACAACAATTACAGCAAAACAGCCTTTGCTGCCAAAAGAAACCTGGTGAAGGAATTATTGATTGAAGCCAATCCCCGCGGTGTGTGGGACCTGGGCGCCAACACCGGTGAGTTCAGCCGGGCAGCCAGCGAAATGGGGATCCCCACCGTGGCATTCGATATCGATCACGGCGCGGTGCAACAGAATTATCGCCTGGCAAAGCAGAACAACGAAAAATTTATGCTCCCTTTGTGGATGGACCTGACCAACCCTTCGCCGGGGCTGGGCTGGGATTCCCGCGAGAGGGCATCCTTAGGAGAACGCGGTCCGATTGATCTCGTTATGGCGCTGGCTCTAATCCATCACCTGGCAATCGCTAACAACCTCCCTTTGGAGCGCGTTGCAGCCAGTTTTGCTGACATGGCGAATTGGCTCATCATCGAGTTCGTCCCGAAAACGGACTCGCAGGTACAGCGCCTGCTGGCTTCCCGCTTGGACATTTTTCCGGAATACACACCGGAAGGATTTGAACAAGCCTTCGCGCGCTATTATTCCATCAAAAAAACTGTGCCAATTCCAGGTTCACAGAGAATTCTTTACCTGATGGAACGCCGCGCAGCCTGAGCTTATAGACTTCTCAATCCCGCCCCAGGCGAACTCACTGCGCAGTTGAGGTGGTAAAATTATGCGCGTTAATTCTATGAAGACCAAAGAAGCATTCCCCATTTACCCAATTCTGTTTGCCGCGTACCCTGTGCTCTCGCTGCTGGGGCACAATATCCAGGAAGTCTTCCTGCGCACCGGTCTCCGCCCGCTAATTTTTATCGTAGGCGGGGCAGTGCTGCTCTGGATTGCTTTCTGGCTCCTGACGCGCTCTCTACAAAAATCCGCGCTGCTTACCCTCTTGATGATTGTTTTATTTTTTAGTTACGGACGCGTGTATCAAGCGCTCAGACTGGTAGAACTGTCAGGCTTTGTTCTTGGTCGGCACCGCTTCTTGCTGCCTTTGTGGGCAGTGCTCGGCGGGCTTGGAAGTTGGCTACTCCTCAAGCGCGTTCAAGAGAACAAGAACATAACCATCCTTTTGAACATGTTCTCCATCTTCTTGCTGGTTATTCCGCTTTACCAGATTGTCGAATATGAGCTGCGCGCGCGCAGAGCGCAAAATTCCACGCTCGAAAACATCACCAGCCAACTCCCGGCTGGCACAGCGTTGAACCCGGAAAGCCTTCCGGATGTGTACGTAATCCTCATGGACGCGCATTTGCGGACTGACGTGTTGAAAGAAACTTTCGACCTGGATAATCAAGCCTTCATCGACACCCTCACCGAGATGGGTTTTTACGTTCCACCCTGCAGCATGAGTAACTATGCCTACACTCCACTCTCGCTCTCTTCCTTTTTTAACATGCAGTACCTGCAGGAGATGAGCCCAGAATTCCAACCGCCGAATAACGACCGGGCTGCCCTCTACGAGTTGGTGCGGCACAGCAGCGTCCGCCAAATATTTGAAACGCTGGGCTACACGACTTACGCGATGGTATCCTATCAACCCATCGCCTGGACCGACGCGGATTATTACTTTCAGACAGTGGATTTACCCGCGGAGGATAACAGCGTTGCCCTGAGCAACTTCGACCGAATGCTCTATGACAGCACCTTGGCACGGGTGTTTTTTGACTACTCCGGCACAAACGGCAGCATCAATAGCATTCCAGCAAATTATCCCTACGCGGATCACGTCCGCCAACAATGGTTTATCCTGAATAAACTGCAAGAGATCGCCTCGGAGCGCGGGCCAAAGTTGGTGTTCGCGCATCTGAACATTCCACACGCGCCCTATGTCTTCCATCCAGATGGGACGCTTATCGCGGAACCCCCGCCGCTGCCGTGGGTGACACCAATCTCGTGGGAGGAATACATCCAATACTACTCCTGGGGTGTCCAATATGGAGACAACACCATCCTGCCGGTCCTCCGAAAAATCCTGGCGGATTCTGATACACCACCTGTGATTCTTCTCTTGGGAGATCACGGCGCGGATAGCGCTAACCGGTTGGCAGTGCTCAGCGCGTTCTATCTTCCGGATGACGAAAAATCCGACATATCACCAAATATCAGCTTGGTAAATTTCTTTCGTGTTGTCTTTAATGGGGTCTTTGGCGCGGATTACGAAGTTCTCGAGGACGTATCCTTTCTGAGCACCCAGGAAGACTCCTACAATTTCAGCGTCTACCCGGAGACGATGCCGGACTGTATACCCTGAAGCACACGCAGCCCAGTATCGCGCGCGCGTCAGCAGTGCGATTTTTTTAGCGTAGAATCTCCCTATGTAAGTTCGCCCTTACTTGACAAATCCGGCTGAAGCTCTACAATAGAAAATCATGCGCCTTGCACTGGCAATTTCCGCGCAGGATGGAGTTACTAATGAATAAGAATACACTTTCGAGCGTTATGATTTCCGCGCTAATTATCTCAACGCTGCTGCTCTCCGCTTGCGCCGCGAGCACACCTACCCTCAGCTCCGACCAAATTTTGACCAGCGTCGCCCAGACGGTAGCAGTGGACTTTACCCGCACCGCGGTAGCCCGCCCGACCGATACACCCACGCCCCAGCCAACCCCGACCAACACTGCTTTACCCCCCACAGCCACCTTTCCGCCAACCAACACTCCGGCTGCCGGCGCTACCGCGACCACAGCCCCCGGCGGACGCGATGGCGGCGTGTGGGTCTCCAGCGTTCCGGCGGACAATTCCAATATCGCGGCCGGGTTGCCCTTTGACGTGGTCCTGACCCTCATGAACACCGGTACCACCACCTGGACGACCGCCTACGCGATTAAATTCGTCAGCGGCGATAGACTGGGCGCCAGCGAAACTATGACCATGCCCTACGAAGTTCCCCCCACCAAAACGGTAACCTTCACCATGAAGTTCACCGCGCCCGCGACTGCAGGTAAGGTGCGCGGAGATTGGTCCATGGTCAACGCGGCCGGCACTTCATTCTCGACCTTCTATTTTGAATACGATATCGTGACGCCTTAGGATGCCCTTTTCCGGAGCGCTCCATGCCCCTTGAAACAGAAATCAAAGCCGAGGCTCTTAAGCTCGGCTTTGTTGTTTGTGGCATTGCCCGGCTGACCCGGCCGGACACTTATGACGCGTTTCAAGACTGGATTGAGGCAGGCTGCCACGCCGGAATGGCTTACCTCGCCAAGCCCGAAAGCCTGGGCGCGCGCGCAGACCCCGCAAGCCTCTTGCCCGGCAGCCGCTCCGTCATTTGCGTTGGTCTGCCCTACCTTCCGCCGGAAGAGCCAGAGCCCGCCGCAATGACCGGAATGGGCGCCATTGCCGCCTACGCGCGCTTTCCGGATTACCATAAGGTGCTGTCTGCCAAACTGAAGCAGCTCGGCGAACGCCTGCCGGCTCTGGCTGGGCATGCGGTAAGCTTCCGCCCTTGCGTGGACAGCGCGCCTATCCTTGAAAAAGACCTTGCCCGGCGGGCTGGCTTGGGTTGGGTCGGTCGGAATTCCCTGCTCAACGCGCCCGGTTTCGGGTCTTACCTGGTTCTCGGCGAGCTGCTGACTGACCTTGCGCTGACCCCCGATGCCCCGCTGCCGGGCGACCCCTGCCGCGGCTGCCGCCTGTGCGTACAAGCCTGTCCCACCCAGGCGCTGCGCCCAAACCGCTCCGTGGATGCCCGCCGCTGCCTCAGTTACCTGAGCATCGAACACCGCGGCGCGATCCCCGCAGAGCTGCGCCCAGAGCTTGGGGGGCGCGTCTTCGGCTGCGACACCTGCCAGACCGTTTGCCCGCTCAATCAGACCCCACGGGAGATGCCAA
>CAZPWL010000059.1:0-10884 GCA_964590535.1 uncultured Anaerolineaceae bacterium | reverse complement strand
GATGGCGTATACTGGCAAAGCCCGCTGGCAGCCCATGGCGGAGCTGAAAGCCTGCCTGCCCGTGCCTGTGATTGGCAACGGGGATGTGGCTACCACAGCCCTGGCGCTTCAGCTGCTGGAGCAAACGGGCTGCGACGCAGCCATGATCGGACGCGCTGCCAAAGCTAACCCCTTCCTCTTTGGTTGGCGGGACAGGCACGAAATCCGACCGGCTGAATTTTACGGTCTGATGCGCTACCAGCTTGAAGAGATGCGCCCGTTCCATCCAATCAGCCCGCTGCTGCCCTTCCGCAAATTCCTCAAAGCCTACCTTGAGCCCTACAGATTGCCCACAGCGCAGCTGCGTGCAATGCTGACGGCAAAAGAAGAAAGCAAGTTGACAGCATTAATTGACGAGGTTTTTTCCGCGCAGGGCGTCACGGATCTTGCCGGCGCGGCATCTGAATTTCGAATTCGAATGCTTTAATTGCAAGATTATCGGTACAATTAGATATTCTTTTACAAGGAGCCAGCATGGATAATGAGCACTTACACAAACTTCAGATCAAAGCCTGGACAATGTACGACTGGGCA
The DNA here is from genome assembly GCA_964590535.1 of uncultured Anaerolineaceae bacterium. GTDB lineage: Bacteria > Chloroflexota > Anaerolineae > Anaerolineales > Anaerolineaceae > Mesolinea. The sequence goes on along the minus strand of CAZPWL010000059.1, from coordinate 10,311 downwards.
AATTCCGCCTTCGCGACATCCGTCATGGGCGCCATCCTGCCCAATTTTTTTGGCGCGTATATCGCCACCGAAGGGTCTCTTGCGCTGTGGGGCTACACAGTCGCGATAGGCAGCCTGATTGCTGCGCTGCTCAGCCCTGTTCTGGGCGCCATCGCGGATTTCCGCGGCTCCAAGAAAAAATTCCTTGCCGTTTTCGCGGGTTTGGGTATCGTCAGCACCGCGCTGCTCTTCTTCGTCGACAAGCCGGAGGAGTGGCTGCTCTGCTGCATCCTGTACATCCTGGGCACCATCGGGTTTGCCGGTTCGCTCGTATTCTACGACTCGCTCCTGCCCCACGTCGCTCGCGAAGATGAAATCGACCAGGTTTCTTCTCGCGGGTACGCCCTGGGCTACATCGGCGGCGGCATCCTGCTGCTGGTGAACGTGGTCATGATTTTCTTTGGTCCCAAGCTTACCCCAAACCTGGGGGAACGCGGCTCCGCGATGCTGTGGATGCGCCTGAGCCTTGCCAGCGTTGCGTTGTGGTGGGCGATCTTCTCCATCCCCCTCTTCCGCCGCGTGCGCGAGCCTGCCCGCATGGCGGAAGCCGGTGAAGTTGGAGGCAGTGTCTGGAAAGTGAGTTTCTCCCGCCTGGGTAAAGCTTTCAAGGACATCCGCGGGTTCAAGGATCTGTTCTGGTTCCTGCTCACCTTCCTGGTATATGCTAACGGCATCGGCACTATCATCACGATGGCCGCCGCTTTCGCGACCGACCTGGGCTTCAGCACCATCACGATTCTGGGCACCTTTCTGATGGTGCAGTTCGTCGCCGCGCCTTTCGCGATTTTGTTTGGCAAGCTGGCCAAAAAGCTGGGCAACAAGAAAGCTATCACCATCAGCTTGTTGATCTATTCCGCCATCGCGATTGTCGGATACTTCATGACCAAGGAATGGCATTTCTACGTGCTGGGCTTCGGCGTGGCAATGGTTCAGGGCGGAAGTCAGGCGCTCAGCCGCTCGTTGGTAGGTAAGCTGATGCCCAAGAGCAAGAGCGCGGAATTCTACGGCTTCTTCAGCGTGTCAGAAAAGTTCAACACGGTGGTTGGTCCCGCCATTATGGCGCTGGTCAGCCAGCTCACCGGCAACGGGCGCTGGGGTATCGTTTCGCTGGTTATCTTCTTTGTGGCCGGTATACTGATGCTGCGGCGTGTGAATGTGGAACGCGGCATTGCCCGGGCGGAAGAAGAGGACGCCAAGATGATCGCGGTTGAGTCGTAACAACGACGGCCGACGCGGTCTGCTTGCATTCATCGGGCAGACCGCGTTTTTTTTGAGAGCTGCGATGTTATAATTGCGGCGTTCATATCATCAATTTATTGGGAGCCAATCTTTTTCAATGAAAAATTTTCGCGTTGCTGTTCTGGCAAACCTGAAAAAAAACGCCCCTCAGCTTGAGGGCGCTTCTTTTGACAAGTGGGACGACCTCGATTCTGAATTCACCGTGGAAGCGATTTGCGAGGCTATTCGCAGCAAGGGTAATGAAGCCCAATTCCTGGAAGCGGATGAGACCATCATCGATACCGTCCGGGACTACAAGCCCGATATTTGCTTTAACATTAGCGAAGGGCATTACGGGGACTCGCGCGAAGCGCAAATCCCCGCCATCCTGGAAAAGCTGCAAATCCCTTATACCGGCTCTAAGGTGCTTTGCCTGGCGCTGACCCTGGATAAATCCATGACCAAGCGCATCCTCGCCTGGCACGGCCTTCCCACGCCTGAGTTTCAATCTTTTGAACGCCTGGATGAACCCCTGGACGAGGGTATGACCTTCCCGATGTTCGTCAAACCCAGCCGTGAAGGCACGGGCATGGGCATCAGCTACGACTCTATCGTGCACAACGAGGATGAGCTCCGCAAGCAATTGGAATTCATCCTGAGAACCTACAACCAACCCGCGCTGGTCGAGAAGTTTATCGAGGGACGCGAGGTGACGGTTGGCATGGTGGGTAACCTGATTGGCCCAGTCGCCAAACGCATCCCGGTTAATGAAGACGCGCAGCGCATCCAGGCCGGCCTGCATTTCATGCCGCCCATGGAGGTGGACCTGAAGCCCTACCTGCTTTCAGACGGCGTGTACGCGAATCGATTAAAAACCGCCCTGGCTGCCGACCTCACCTACCTCTGCCCCGCGCCGATTGATGAAGAAATGGTGGATGAATTGAACTGGTTGGCGGCGGCGGTTTTCCGCGTAACAGGCGCCCTGGACGTCGCTCGCGTGGACTTCCGTCTGGACATCAACGATAACCTCAAGCCCTACATTCTCGAAATCAATCCGCTGCCCGGTCTCACGCCTGTGATCTCTGACCTGGTAATGGAAGCCGCTGCGGCGGGTATAGACCACACAGAGTTGGTCAACATGATTCTGTATACCGCGCTCGACCGCTACAAAATGCTGTAGATTTGTCCCAGCAGCGCTGCGGGCACAGTTTGCGTGCTTGCCGACAAGAATACGTTAAATAAAGACTGGCTGCTAGTTAGCAGCCAGTCTCTTTTTCAATCAATAGCTTTAGCGTCTGCGGTTGAATCCGCCGCGATCGCCGCCCCGGTCTCCACCACGGCCGCCGCCGCGATTCCCACCGGAACCAGAGCCGCCCGTGCTCTTCTTGCGGTTGGCATTGTCGTGTTCGCGGGCTTCTTCCGCGCTCCAGCCTTCCAGGAGTGCCTGGCGGCTGAGCCGAATCTTCCCATCCGGGCTGATGTCGGTCACCATCACGGAGAGCTCATCGCCCACCTTAACCACGTCCTCAACTTTTTCCACGCGTTCGCTGGCAAGCTGGGATATGTGCACCATGCCATCCTGGCCGGGTAGAATTTCGATAAAGGCGCCAAAATCAGTGACGCGCACGCACTTTCCAGTGTAAATTCTGCCAATTTCGGGAACTTCCACCAGACTTAAGATGCGTTCCTTCGCTACCTCAAAACCAACGCCGTCGGTAGAGGCAATATAAACCGTGCCGTCGTCGTCAATGTCAATCTTGGTGTGGGTTTCTTCCTGCAGCGCGCGGATATTCTTACCGCCGGGTCCGATAATCGCACCAATTTTGTCCACGGGAACCTTGACGGTCTCAATGCGAGGAGCGTGCGGTTTCAGGCTTGGGTTGGGGATGGCAATGGTCTCGAGCATGATATCCAGAATGCTGAAGCGAGCCGCGCGGGCGCGTTCCAGAGCTTCTGCCATTATCTGAGGCGTAATGCCGGTAATTTTGATGTCCATTTGCAGGGCGGTAATGCCGCTGCGGGTGCCCGCGACCTTAAAGTCCATGTCGCCGAGGTGGTCTTCCGCGCCGAGGATGTCGGTCAGGATGACGTAGCGTTCATCGGACTTAATTAAGCCCATCGCAACGCCGGAAACTGGAGCCTTAATCGGCACGCCTGTATCCATCAGCGCCAATGTAGAACCGCATACGGACGCCATAGAGGACGAACCGTTGGAAGCAAGAACTTCGGAGACCAGGCGCAGGGTGTAGGGGAAGCTCTTCTCATCCGGAATGACCGGTACGAGGGCGCGTTCCGCCAGGGCGCCGTGGCCGATTTCGCGGCGGGACTGCCCGCCGAGGCGTTTCACTTCACCGGTGCTGTAGGGCGGGAAGTTATAGTGGTGCATATAGCGCTTGGATTCGGTCTCCACCAGGTTGTCCAATTCCTGGGCTTCCTTGGGTGTGCCCAGGGTCGCCAGGGTGAGCACCTGGGTCTCGCCGCGGGTGAACAGGCCGGAGCCGTGCGCGCGGGGGCTGATATCCACTTCACAGGTGATTTCCCGAATCTCGGTGATGCTGCGGTTATCGGGGCGTTTGCCATCGTACAGGATTCTGTCGCGCACAACGGCTTTTTCGGCCGCGTCAAACGCGGCAGCAAATGCGGCTGTCTGTTCAGCGCTCAGTTCCGCGCCCGCGGCAGCTTCTTCCAGGTAAGTCTTGCGCAGTTCGGCAGTGCCGCCGTACATGTTTTCTTTGCTGTAGGGCTGGTCCAGGATAGCTTTCAAGCGGGCTTCGATGCTCGCGCGCGCCTGTGCAATAAGCTCCGGATCCAAAACCTTCAGCTCGACTTCCTTCTTTTGCTTGCCAACTTCGCGCGCCATGCGTTCTTGCAGTTCCACGACGCCCTGAATTCCCTGGTGAGCAAGCTGAAGCGCTTCCACCATCAGGTCTTCGCTGACTTCCTGCGCGCCGCATTCCACCATCAGGATGGCTTCGCGGGTGCCGGCAACGCGCAAATCAAGCGTTGAAACTTCCATCTCGGAGAGCAAGGGGTTGACGATTAGTTTGCCGTCCACGCAGCCGATGCGCACCGCGCCGACCGGGCCGCCAAAGGGGATGTCCGAAATCATCAGCGCAGCTGAGGCCGCGTTAATCGCGAGCATATCCATCGGGTTTTCTGCGTCCGCGGAGAGCGACATCAGAACGACCTGCACTTCGTTGCGCATGCCTTCCGGGAAAAGCGGGCGCAGTGGGCGGTCCGTCAGGCGCGCAATCAGGGTGGCGTCTGTGCTGGGGCGGCCTTCGCGGCGGAAGAAAGAGCCGGGGATGCGTCCGCCGGCATACATGCGCTCTTCGTAGTCTACGGTCAGGGGGAAGAAGTCAGTGCCTTCGCGCACGCCGCCCATAGTAGCCGCGGCCAGGATGATGGAGTCTCCCTGACGCAGGGTAACCGAACCGCCGGCTTGTCTGGCAAGCCTGCCGGTTTCATAGGTTAGCTCTCTGCCACCCAGGGTGGTTTTAAAATAAATAGCTTGTGGTTTCATGTCGTCCTTTCGACTGGTTGCGCCAGTACAGGGACTGAAAGCTAACAATCAAGTTTGATTCTTACCTTTCAATACCCGACTGGCATAGTTTGGTTTAATACAATAATAACCGCGTCAGTTCAGGTCCGCAAGCAGACTGTACTGCATGCGGACCATATTGCGCGGTTGGATCGCCGTGGAGATACGGTTGAAGCTTACTTTTTCCGAATGTTGAGCGATTCGGTAATGGCGAGGAAACGATCGTAATCCTTCTGGCGAAGATAGGCCAACAAACGGCGGCGCTGACCGACCAGTTTGAGCAGCCCGCGGCGCGAGCTTTCATCGTGGCGGTTGATGCGCAGATGGTTAGTGAGCTGGGTGATGCGGGTCGTCAGGAGGGCAATCTGCACCTCAGGCGAGCCGGTATCACCAGGTTGGCGTTCGTACTTCTTGATAATTTCGGTTTTTTCGGTTTGGTTTAAAGACATGACGTCTGCTCCTAAAAGAATTTATGCAAGTCTCCTGGCAAGCAGCGTGAACCGCTCGCCGGACTAGTCAGGGCGTTATTATACCAGAAATAAAAAAAACGCAAACCGGGAGGGAAAGCTTTTTTGGGTAGGTTTGCGGTTTTTGTCTGATGCATCCTCGTTATTCGTAATTGAATATCTTCGTTTTTTCCGGATCAATCCATTGAAATCCTTCAGGATCTTCGTAAGAAAAATAGGCGAGATGTCCAATTTGCCTGGTGATTTTGATGACAGGAATTTTGTGATCAAAGCCCTCTTCAATGCTGAACTTTCCAGCTGGGCAGGATAACGCAAGGATTACCTGTGGCTCAAAGTCCAGGTGCGGGTTGTATTGGAATGTTTTGCCTTCTTGTCGGAGGCAAAGTGCATCCCAATCGCGAGGAAAAGTTGTCGTTCGAACATCGAAGCCTGCTGCTGTTAAGCCGGATTCTAGCTTTTCCAACTCGGCGTTTGTCGCGATAGGTGTCAATTCACCGCTGTTGACATTGGTAATTGGCAGGTTATGGATATATGCGAGCGACTCATTCGTACATCCTCCGCACCCGATTACCAGTACCTTTTGATATTTACCGCGGATCTCCGTGATGATTTCGTTAAGTTCAATTGGAATACTGTAGACTGCCATTCTTTTCTCCTTTGATTATTCCGCGATAACAAAGGATTCGGTGAATTTCCTTTGAAGTGACGGTTTGAATCTTCACCGAATGTCCTCAGCTTCCCCACTCGGTACCATATTGGCAGGCATCCCACGCTTGCGCCCAGCGGAACAAATCATTGCACCGATGACCAGCGACCAGGCATCGTTTTACTGTTTCAGCATCAGTTCCTTTGCGGCTTTCCCAGTCATATGCTCAATCCGCAGCTCCAGCGCGTGGAAGCGCTCCCAAGCGCGCGTAATCTCCGACTCCCCTTCCGCAAGGAAGCCCGGCGAATATTTCTGCACCAGCAGCCTCAGCGCGCGGCGCTTCTCCGCCTCATCCGTCAAAATTCGCGCCCGGCCGAACACCACCACGCTGCGGTAATAGGTCGTGAATTCCACCGGCACGACCTCATCCTGCGCGATGACGCAGAAAGAGACCTTGTCATTGCGCGCGATAGCGTCCAGCTTGTGCCCCGACCTCGCCACGTGAAAGTACAGCCTGCCCTCGCAATATGCGTAACTCAGCGGGACGGCGTACGGATAATCCTCGTCCCCCGCGGCCGCCAGCACGCCCGACCTGCCTTTTTCCAAAATATCAAGCGCTTCAGCCTCTGAAAGCTGCTGCGCCTTTCTCCGCATCGGTCTGAACATCCCAGCTCCTTTTTCTGGCAGCCCAGCGCGCAAGCGCGCGCTGCCCAGAGCCATATTTTACCCCGCTTGGGCTCAGCCTGGAGAGACCAATAAAGCATTGTTCGAGTAATTAGAGGTCCAGACATCTTCCCGCCACCAAAAAACCATCCTACCCCCTGCGGGTTTGCAGTATACTTACCTCATAATCAGACCATCAAAGGGAGTGCGCTATGGAATTAAATGATTCTGAATTCTTTTTTGGGCGCCAGTATGACCTTGTCGCGAAGCAAGCGCTGGCGGACAAACTCGTCTATTACGACCCCACCGACCTGACCACCCACGCTGTCATCACTGGTATGACCGGCTCTGGTAAGACCGGTATGGGCATCATCCTTCTGGAAGAAGCCGCCCTGCAGGGAATCCCTGCCATCCTGATCGACCCCAAAGGCGACCTCACCAACCACCTGCTGCACTTCCCGGATTTGCTGCCTGCCGACTTTGCGCCCTGGATTGATACAGACGCCGCGACGCGGGAAGGCAAAACCGTCCAGCAAGCCGCGGAAGAAGCTTCAGCATCATGGTCAAAGGGTCTCGCGGATTGGGGCATTAATAAAGCCCGCATTGAGAAGCTGGCAAAAGCTGTCGATTACGCGATTTACACCCCCGGCTCAGACTCCGCTATCCCGGTCAGCATCCTTTCCTCCCTCAAATGCCCGGAAATCAGCTGGAACGAGAATAAGGAAATGTTGCGCGAGAGTATTGCCAGCACGGTCACCGCGCTGCTGGAACTGGTCGGCTTCAAGAATATTGACCCCGTGCGCTCGCGCGAACATATCCTGCTCTCGAATATCTTTGAGAATTCCTGGAGCGCCGGCAAAGACCTGGACCTGGAAAGCCTGATCCTCCAGACCCAAAACCCACCCTTCGAGAAGCTCGGCGTGTTCCCAGTCTCCAAGTTCTACCCGGAAGACGACCGCTTTGAGCTGGCGATGCTGCTGAATAACTTCCTTGCCGCGCCGGCTTTTGAAAGCTGGCTGCAAGGTCAGCCGCTGGATATCGGCTCGTTCCTTTATTCGCCGGATGGCAAACCGCGCCACAGCATCTTCTACCTGGCGCACCTGGCGGATGAAGAGCGCATGTTCTTCATCACCCTGCTCTACTCCGCGATTGAGACTTGGATGCGCACTCAGTCCGGTACCACCAACCTGCGCGCCCTGGTGTACTTCGACGAAATTGTCGGCTATCTGCCTCCGATTGCCTCCCCGCCCAGCAAACCGATTATCCTGCGCATGCTCAAACAAGCGCGCGCCTTTGGCGTTGGTCTGGTGTTGGCTACGCAGAACCCCATCGACCTGGATTACAAAGCGCTTTCCAACACCGGCACCTGGATTATCGGTAAGCTGCAGACCGACCAGGATAAGCAGCGTTTGCTCGACGGCTTGGACAGCGTGGCAGGCGGTCTGGACCGCAATTACTTCGATAAAACCATTTCCGCGCTGGGCAAGCGGGTCTTCGTGCTGCACAATGTGCATGCCAAAGCGCCGGTGGTGTTCACCACCCGCTGGGCGATGAACTACCTGCCCGGTCCCATCACGCGCAACAAGCTGGACGACCTGAACCGGATGGTCGGCGCGGAAGCGGTGCTTGCTGCTGCCGCCGCAGCCGGAAGCGCCGGCGCCCCGGCCGGTGTTACTGCCGCGGAAGTGAAAGGTGGTGCCCGGGCGGACCAGCCAGGTCTGAGTGTGGAGCCGCGCCTATCCTCCAAGGTGGAAGTGCACTACCTGCCTTTCAACCGCAACCTCTCCGAAGCGCTGCGGGAAGCGGGCACGCAGCTTGGCGGGACGGCGTCTAACCCGCTCTACCATTACCAGCCAGTCCTTTTGGGGCAGGCAACTGTCTACTTCGCGAACCGAACCTACAACGTGGATACGCAGACCAAAATCAGCGTGCAAATCCCCAAATTGGAAGGCCGCGGCTTGGTCCGTTGGGACGATTACCTGAGCGACCCGATTGACAGCTCCGCGCTGGATAGCGCGCCGCTGCCTAACGCCAGCTTTGGGGACCTGGTTTATCCGCTGGATGATGAACAGAATATCGCCGCGCTCTCCAAGGACTTCGTCGAGTGGGTCTACCGCTCGCAAACCCTGAAGCTTTTCAGCAACGACACCCTCAAGCTGGTTTCGCAGCCCGGCGAGAGCAAGGAAGCTTTCGAGGCGCGCTGCACTGCCGCGAGCAGCGGCAGCAGCTCGGACGGGGTCGAAAAGATCCGCGACAAATACACCAAACTCAAGAAGACAATCGAAGATAAGAAGTTGCGTGAGGAACTGGAGCTGGAAAAAGACGAGACCGTCCTAAAACAGCGACGTGGGGAAGAAGCCATCAAAGGGCTGGAAAACGTTGCGAAGCTTTTCACCGGGCGCAGGAGCAACCTGAGCTCGTCCATGAGCAAACGCCGCATGACCGCGACCGCCAAAGCCAACGTAGCAGAGTCCGAGGAGATGATCCGCAAGTACGAAGCTGAGCTGGCTGACCTGGACGCGAAGATGGAAAAGGAGATTAAGGAATTCCAGTCGAAAGGCACCCAATCCGCGGGTACCATCCGTGAAGTTACGGTTGCTCCGCTTAAGAAGGATATCGTTGTGGAGCTTTTTGGCCTGGCCTGGAAGCCCGCCTACGCCTTCAAGAAAGGGACTGATTGGCTGCTGGTCCCCGGCAACAAGTAAGCTAAAGATAAACGAAAAAGCCCGCTGGCTCACCCAGCGGGCTTTTTTTATGTCCTTATCGCGCCGGTTCCGCCGAGGAAACCGAACCGTATTGGTTTACTTCCAGAGTCCAGGCACTGCCCGGCTGCGCCAGCAAATACAGGTCAGCATTGGCAGTGGTATAGGTGAAGGTATCCCCGCCGGAGCTGAAATAAATCGTGTAATTCTCACTTTGCGTACCAAAGCGCTGAGTCTCGCTGAGCGCGGCAGACGGCCAGTAGGGGTTCAGGTCCTGCCCGGAGACAACCAGCGTGTCAAGCGGCACCCATGCCATGCTGGTGTAGGTGCAGTAATTTTCGTAAACGCGATACACACAGTCTTGCACTACCTGCCCAATGCCGGTACCGGTATCAATCGTGTAGGGCTCGCCGCACACTTCCGTGGCATTCGCCCGCGGCGAGTCCGAGTTGTAGCGATACTCCATGCTGCAGCTCTGAATTTGCGCGCCCGCTGGAATGGAACTTTCCCAATCCCGCTCGCTTACCTGCTGGTAAGCCAAAATCTGCAGGCTGCGCTGCCAGGTCCCGCCGCTTACCACCGCGCTGACCTGGTCTGTGCGGGTCAGGTTGCTAATAAACATGAACATCAAGACGCACAGCACAGCCAGCCCGAGGATCAGGAAAATCATCGCCCCTCGGGAAAGTTTACGCGGCGCGCTCGGCTGCGGAGTCCCCTGAGTTTCAAGGACAGTACCGCTTTCGCGCACCTTGGCGCCCACCGTGATATCGCTGCCGCACTGCACGCATCGCTGCGTTTCCGCCATGTTGCGGGTGCCGCAGTATGGGCAGTGTTTATCCGGTCCGCTCTGCGCCATGCGGATCAGGGCTTCGTCTTTGATGAAGTCAAATGTTTCAGGGTCTACTTTGGTGAATTGCACATCCGCGGGTTGGGGAGCGCCGCAGCTTGTGCAGGACTTGATTGCGCCAGGATTTTGCGTCCCACAGTGGTCGCAGGTCCACACCAACTGAATGTAACCGAGAATCTTTTGTGCCA
>CAZPWL010000058.1:6228-10961 GCA_964590535.1 uncultured Anaerolineaceae bacterium | reverse complement strand
GATGATGTAATTAAACATTGTTCCTCCTCGTGGATCCGCAGGAAAGCAGATCCAAATCTAATAATTCACTGCGCTAAGGCTGCAGCAGAAGCTGCACGGCAGCATCCAGCTGCGGGTCTCTGCCTTCAGTGTAGTCTTCTTCGGTCATTTCCACAATCAGGTCCGGGGTAAGGCCAATGTCGCTGATCTGCGTGCCGTTCGGGGTCAACCAGCGGGCGATGGTGATGCGCACGCCGCCTTTTTCGGTGCTCAATGGAATCCAGTTTTGTACGGAGCCCTTGCCGTAGGTTTTGACGCCGAGCAATTTTCCGCGCCCGAGGTCCTGAATCGCGCCGGCGGTGATTTCGGAAGCGGAGGCGGTACCTTCGTTCACCAACACCACCAAGGGGATTTCGGTCGCTCTGCCGCCGCGTTGGGCGGAGTAAGCATCGCGCGTACCATCACCGTATTCTTCGTACATCACCACGCCACTCGGAATGAACTCCGAGACAACCTCAATGGCTGTGGAGAGGTAACCGCCGCCGTTGTCGCGCAAATCAAAGATAAGCCCGGCAGGTTTCTGCGCCATGAGCTCCTTAAGCGCGGCGCGCAGCTGGCTGGTTGCCTGTTCGTTGAAGGAATAGAGCGCAACATAGGCAATGTTGTTATCCAACATGCGGTAATCCACTACTGGTACCGTAATTTTGGCGCGCACGATGGTGAATTCCAGCGTTTCATCGCCGCGTTGGATGGTGAGCGTGACCGCTTCTCCGGCAGGTCCAAGAATCTTCTTCAACACCAGGTCGCCGGGAATGCCGGTCTGGTCTTCACCGTCCACGGCGATGACGATATCATTAGCGCGCAAGCCAGCTGCTTCCGCAGGCGAGCCTTTCATAGGTGAGATAACCTGCACGTAATCTCCGGTGGTATCTACCCAGGCGCCGATGCCTTCATACTCGCCTTCCATGCTGGCGTTCGCCTGCTGGAATTCGGTTGGGTTCATGTATGTTGTGTGCTTGTCGCCGGTTGCTTCCAACATGCCCGAAATGGCTCCGCGCATCAGCGCGACGTCATCCAGGGGCTGGTCCACAAAGTTTTCGTGCAGCAGGGACCAGGTCTCCCAGAAGGGGGCGAAGGTTTGTTCAAGCTCTTCAGGGGTCCCGCCTTGAATAGTTGTTGTGCTTTCGCCGGTAGCTTCCGCCGCGGCTTCCTGTGTGGGCAGTACCGCGCTGGGCACGTCGGTAGTCTGGCCGGACTGTAAGAGCTTTACCGGAAGCACGTTCCCTGTAATGAGGCCGCCTATAAAAGCGCCTGAAATTAAACCCAAAACGAGAAGGGTTAGTAAAATCGTCTTAAGGACTTTGCCTTGCTGCATTTTTGCTCCAATTTGTAAGTATGAATAACAAGAATAACATAAACGAATTAACGATGCATATAAAATCAGTGGTATTTATGAGGAAACTTATCAATTTCCAAGCCGCGCAGGCCGGGTTTTCAGACCTTACGCCCCCAAAAGGTCGGGCAGCAGCGCCAGGCGCGGGATGGTGCGGAACCCATCCTGCGGGAAAGGGGATACCAACACGGTGTGCATGCCCAGCTTGGCGGCGGCAGCCAGGTTTTCCAGCCGGTCATCGACCATCAATACTTCGCGAGGGTCGGGACTGCCGGCCAATTTGAGCGCGATTTGATAGGCTTCCAGCTCGGGCTTACAGTAAGGCTGCACCGCCACGACATCAATGATTTTGTCAAAGCAGCTTTTCAGTTCCATCAGTCCGAGCACGTTGTGGACGTGGGATTCACAGGCGTTGGTGAAGATAATTTTTGGCAGGGCGATGCTTTCCAACGCCGCGCGCAGTTCGGGGTCCGGGCTGAGAATGGCGGAGAGATCCACGTCGTGCACGTAATCAAGGTATGCTTTGGCGTCGATGCCGCGTTCAATTTGCAGACCGCGCAGCGTGGTGCCATAGCGGTTGAACAGCCTGTCGCGCATGGCGGGAACTTCATCCTCAGGGATGCCGAGAAAGTCGCGCATATACACATACATGCGTTTCATCACCAGCTGCCAAACCTCCGCGGTGGGCGGGTAGACGGTGTCGTCCAGGTCAATCAGGAGCGCGGCGATGTTCATGGGCGTTCCACCCAGCGGCTAAGGTTTTCAGGCGGCTGGTAAGCCTGCATTTTTTCCAACAGGGTATGGGCATCCTCATCGCAGATAATCAATTGGCGGTGTTCCGGGTAGATGAAGCGTTCGGTGATGGCGTGGTCAACCAGCGCCAGCAGCGGATCAAAGTAGCGGTCAATATTGAGCAGACCAATAGGTTTGCTGTGCAGGCCGATTTGCGCCCAGGTCAGCGCTTCAAAGAGCTCGTCGAAAGTGCCGTATCCGCCAGGCAGCGCGATGTAGGCATCCGCCAATTCCGACATGCGGGCTTTGCGCGTGTGCAGGTCGGGCAGCACTTCCATGCGGCTGAGCCCGGCGTGCGCGAGATTCGGGGTGTTCAGACTTTCGTTAATCACCCCGACGACCTGGCCGCCCCGCGCAAGCGCGCCGTCGGCAACTGCGCCCATCAGGCCGGTTTTTCCGCCGCCAAAGACGAGTGCAAGTCCGCGGTCAGCAATGACCGCGCCGAGTTCCCATGCGCCTTGCAGGTATTTCCGCGCGAGTTGGTCTGCGGAGCCGGAGAAAATGGTGATGGTTTGAATGGGTTTCGAAGGCATTTCTTTCCTCGCAATGGTCAGCCAATTATACCCGCAAGCGCGCGGCTAAAGCCCTTTGTGCTGCAGGCGCTTACTGCGCCCGTCGCATGTTCCTAAGTTCGCGAACTTTGTCTTTTTCGGCGGGGGTAAGGTGCTGGGGCAGGTGAACTTCAACCGTGGCGTAGAGGTTGCCGCGGGTTTGCGGGTTTTTCAGGCCGGGCATGCCCAGTTCCTTCAGGCGGAAAACCTTGCCAGTGTCGGTGTGCTCGGGGATAGTGAGACGCACAGCGCCGGTGAGCGTGGGTACGCTGACCTCGCCGCCCAAAACCGCGGTATAGAAGTCCACCGGAACGCGGATATGCAGGTCGCTGCCTTTGCGGGTGAACACCGCGTGAGGGAGAACCACAATATGCAAGAATAAATCAGCGCCGGATGCCTGACCGCTCAGACGGACACGCGAACCGGTATCTACACCGGGTGGAATACTGGCTTCGATGCGTTTGCCGTCTTCAAACTGCAGCAGGCGCTTGGTACCACTATAGGCTTCTTCAAGCGTGATCTCGACCTCATGCTGCACATCGCGCGAGGCTGCGCCGCGGCGCGCGGTGCCGGGGTTGGCCCGGCGGGAAGCTTGGGTATTGAAGCCGCCGCCTAAGCCGCCGAAAAGCGTCTCAAAGAAGTCTGAGAATCCGCCCATACCCCCGAACATCTGGTTCAATTCCTCCTGGGAGACGGTGCGGTAGCCTGCGCCGCCTGAGGGCTGAGAGCGCCAGGGACCCCAGTTGAAATCTTCCGGACTGCCGCCGGAGGAACGGTACTGCTGCCACTGCGAGCCAAATTGGTCGTACTTCTGGCGCTTTTCAGGGTCGGAGAGCACCTGGTACGCTTCATTGATTTCCTTGAACTTTTCTTCGGCTTCGGGCTTGCCGGGGTTCATATCCGGGTGGTACTTGCGCGCCAGGCGCCGATAGGCTGACTTGATATCCGCGTCTTTGGCGGTCTTGTCCAAGCCGAGTGTTTTGTAATAATCCTTATATTCCATACTCTAAATGCCAAACCTTCATGATTTTCAATTAACCTCTAAAGCATACTGCAAGAGTATTTGATTTCTATTAATTGGCGGCTGGTTCCTGCCCGTCAAGCGGTTTTCCATAGACTCCGCGGGCGTGCGGCGGCAGCAAATCCGCGATGCGGCTCATGATTTCCCAGCCCGCTGCCTTCACCTCTTCCCGACCGGGGATTTTGTCCAGGTCCCCAGGCGCCAGCGGGCCAAAAGGCTTGCCTATGCGGGTAACAATCCGCGCGCGGCGTTTTTTGCGGGTGAGAGCGCCGAATAGATCCCAATTGTCCTCGCTGTAGGTGCCGATGGGGAGGATGGGCACCCCCGAGCGCAGCGCCAGGAATGACGCCCCGGGCAGCGGTTTGCCGAGCGGCAGGCGGTGGACATGCCCTTCCGGGAAAATTGCCAGGACGCCGCCCTGCGCCAGAACTGCTTCCGATGCCCGCATGGCTTCCAGGTTGGCTGTACCCTGCAGAATTTTGAGCGTGCCCCACAAGCTGGGCAGGAACTTCATCGTGGCGGGGGCGTTTGGCATGATCGTATCGTTGATAAATTCCAGCAGGTAATCCGTACAATGGATTGGACCGATGGTGTCCAGAAAATGGAAATGGTTACCCACAATCAGCAGCGGGCCCTGTTTTGGGAGGTTTTCCTGCCCCTCAATGCGATAATCTGCAATCACGGACGCTGCCAGCCTAATCGCGCCGCGTAGGGTGCGGCGGATGAGACGGCGGCGGGGGTAGGGATACTTGATTTTGTATTCGTTTAAATGTTTTCTCAGGCTCATCAGGCACCTCTGGCTTGCATTTTTCCTAATTTTACCCTGTTAATCGCGCTTCAAGTGCTCCTCTCCCCTGGTCTTTCTGCTGCACTGAGTCCTCATTGGCGTGGGCGGCCAGGACTCTGAGGATATCAGGTCTGGGCAAACCATCCTCGACGAGCGCAGAATAGACCGCTGAGTTTTTTCATGAGGAAGCTTTGACCACACGACCGATTC
>CAZPWL010000058.1:1999-6218 GCA_964590535.1 uncultured Anaerolineaceae bacterium | reverse complement strand
TAAAAACCGGAAGCTGCCCCACAACGACGTGAGAAACAATATTATGAGCAGAGCAAGGCCTTTCCATTCATGCGGGTGTGAGAATTCTTGTACACATGCAAGAAAAGCTCTATAATTGGACTTTGTCCCAAAATTCGCGTAGAAGGTTCATCTATGACCGTAGAAAACAGCGAAAGCCAAGTCAATCAAGCCATCCCCGCGCATTGGCTGAGGAATTACCTGCCGATGTGGATTGGGCAGGCGGTCTCGCTTTTGGGCAGCGGGCTGGTGCAATTCGCGCTGGTCTGGTACATGACCGAAAAGACCGGTTCCGCGACCGTGTTGGCGATGGCGACCTTTGTGGCGCTGCTGCCGCGGGTTATTTTGGGACCTTTTGCTGGCGCGCTGGTGGACCGGCTGAACCGTAAAGCGATCATGATTATTTCGGACAGCGCGGTGGCGCTGGCGACTTTCGCGCTGGTGGTCCTGTTTCACCTGGGGATTACGCAAATCTGGCATATCTACCTGGTGCTGTTCGTGCGCTCGTTGTGCGGCTCTTTTCAATACCCGGCCATGCAGGCTTCCACAAGCTTGATGGTGCCGCGTGAGCATTTCGCGCGATTGGGCGGGATAAACCAGGCGATGTATGGGGTGATTGATATCGTCAGCCCGCCGATGGGCGCGCTGCTGATTTCCGTTATGACCATGCAGGCTGTGCTGGCAATAGACCTGGTGACGGCGGCCATTGCCATCGCGCTGTTGGCGCTGTTTGTGCATGTGCCGCAACCCCCGCGCGGGCAAGCCGCGGAGGCGCTAACACCCGCCCGAGTGCTGGCGGACGTCCGGAACGGATTGAAGTACGCGGTAGGCTGGTCCGGTTTATTTAAAGTCATGGTGATGGCATCTTTCATCAACATGCTTGCTTCGCCGGCGTTTTCGCTGCTGCCGCTGATGGTGACCAAGATTTACGGCAGAGGCGCGGCGGAGGTTGCCTGGCTGGAATCCGCGCTGGGATTGGGCGTTGTGGCCGGTGGCTTGCTGCTGGGCGTATGGGGCGGTTTTAAACGCAAGACCGCGACAACTCTGACCGGACTGTTTGGCATGGGCGTGGGTATCACAATCCTGGGGCTGACGGACCGAAACACGTACCTGCTGGCAGTGGGAATGATGGCTCTGGTGGGATTGATGAATGCCTTCGCGAACGGCGCATTGGGCGCGATTATGCAAACCAAAATTCCGCCGGAAATGCAGGGGCGTATCTTTACGGTCATCGGCAGTTTGTCTTCCGCTGCCTCACCGCTGGGCATGCTGTTAGCAGCGCCAGTGGCGGAAAAGTTGGGTATCCGCGCCTGGTACCTGATTGCCGGTGTTTTTTGCGCGGCGATGGGCGTGTATGGATTTCTGAAGCGGGATGTTTATACCCTGGATGACCAGGAGCCGGGCGGCAAGATTGCAGTATCATCTGCCGCGGCTGATGAGCCTGCGTAGAGCCGGAGATTTGTCGGCTTGGGAGGGGACGAACGTTAAGCCAGGAACCGCGCCAGATCGGCGGTGCTGGGGAGGATATGCTGCGTACCCACGCGTTCCAATTCTCTTTGCGTGCCGAAACCGCATAATACCGAGAGCGACTGCGCGCCAGCGGCAAGCGCCGCGCGCACATCCGGCGTAGTATCCCCAATCATCAGGCAATTTTCAATCGGCACGCCCAATGTTTGCGCGGCAAAGAGCAGCGGGTCGGGAAAGGGCTTGGTGCGCGCGCAGGTCTGGGATGTGACGACCAGGCTGAAGTAGGGCTCCAAGCTGTGTTCTTGCAGGAAATTGAGCGTGGTCAGGTTATTGCGCGCCGAGACGACCGCCATCGGAAAGCGCTGGTAGAGGTCTGCCAGCATCTCCGCTACACCGGGAATGACCGGCAGAATCCGCGCACCCTGGTGAGCGGCGCGCCGCTCGAGGTAGCGAGCAATCAGATGATCCAGAGAGAGGCGGTCGGCCAGTTCAAGCAGCAGGTTACCCGGGCTTTCGGCCGCCATCACCAGCTTGCGGGAGAACCGCGCCGCCCTTTCTTCGCTCACAAAATAGCGCAGCGGGCGCAGAATCCTGCTTACCCGGGCACTCATGGCGTCGTCGCTGTCGGCTAAGGTGCCGTCCACGTCGAAGAGCAGGGCTCTCACCCGGGAAAGGTCCAGCGGTGGGGCAGGGCGGCGTGGGGCGGTCATAAGCGGCTTGATTAGTACAACTCGCCCAGCAGCGTTTCGAGCGCGGCGCTGCTTTCAGCGATCAGCCAGGTGAAGCCGAACTGCGAATCCTGCCGGAGAGCGGCGTAGACATCGTCTTTCTCGTAGATACCATTCGAGTTCGGGCTGCCCAGGCGTAAGCCCAGGTAGCTTTCAAAAGCGAGTTTGGCTTCAGCGGAGTCGGAGGAACCGTCCCAGGTGTAGCGCACCAGGAGGGCGGTTTCGCCAGAGGCGCTGTTCTCCAGCACGACATAGGTATCCCCGCCCCAGCCTTCGGCGGCTGCGGATGCTTTGGCATCTACCAGGCGGCTTTCGCTGTCATCGCCGCGGGCGAGAATCAGCCAGGTATACCATTCGCCCATCACGTTGCGGTCGCTTTCCTCCCAAGCGCTGCCGAGCGCGGCGCTCAGGTCTGGCAGGTCTACAGGGGTGGGGACGTCCGCGGGGTAACGGTTGGGGTGCAGTATCTGTTCGGTAGAAACAGGCTGAGCGTTGGTATAAGCTTCGTCCACCGCCGCGAAACCGCCCTGGTCGTACAGGGACTGGACAAAGACGAGCCCCTGCTGGTAGGCGAACAGGAAGTCCTCCTGCATGTAGGCTGGCGCGGCATCGTAGACCGGGCTTTCGTAAGTCGCGTAGAAGTTCTGCAAGTCGCGGATGTCCTGCTTGGTGGCATGGCTTTGCAGCCACAGGCTCTCGGTGAGGGTCGCGTCACCTTCAATGAGGGACTGCAGGGCGGCGCAGCGCTCAGAATCTTCCTGGCAGGCTTCGTCGGTGTAGTTCAGCGCGCCGTTGAAGTCAAAAGCGGCATCCTGAAGGGCGTGGGTGAATTCGTGCGCGTAGGTGTCGCGCTCCACGCCGCTGAAGCCGCTGTTTTTCACGACGAACATTGCTTTGACCTCGTCGTCGTAATAGCCGGCGATTTGCTCGCTGTAAAGCTGTTGATAAAAGCTGAGCAGGTCGAAATCGCGCGGGAGTAAGCCCAAAAGCGAGAGCACGCGCGCGTCTGAGGCGGCGTCCTCGGCGGTGTAGTCCTTGAAAAAGTCGTTCTCAACCGTCTCCTGGAGTTCTTCCTCGGTCAGCAGTTTGCGGGGGATGGCGTTTTCCAGTTTCAACCCGCGGATTGCGGAGACTTGCCCTTCTATTTCATCCATGGACGCGCTGATATCGTCTTCGGCGGATGCGGGGGTGGGTTGAGGGATGGCGGTCGCGGTCAGGACTGGCTGCTGCGGTGTGAACTGTGCCGCGATTGTGGGAGCGAGATTGCTCCTGAAAAAAGCAAAGCCGCCCAGGAGCGCCAGCGCGGCTGCGCACAGGCACAGCACCAGCAGGACGATGAGGACGATGATTAAGGTTTTTTTTGTGGAGGGGTTCATTGGGTTTTCCTTTGCGCATAAGTATATCATTTGGGGGAGGGAGGAATTGTGAAATAAGAGCTTTCAAAGAAAAAGCATAGCTGGGCTGAGTGCGATAAAGTAGGTCTGTCATGGAGAGCGCTAGCGAAACCATCACCTTGCGAGTATGCTCGTCATCCTGAGCACCAGCGAAGGATCTTTCAGTTTTAGGCTGGATTCTTCACTTTGGCCTGCACCCTTAAGAGTGTCAGAATGACGAACCATTAGTGCAGAACGGGCAGACAGGCAGATCGCCGTGTCGCTTTGCTCCCCGCGATGACGATATTTCTTCCAAGCTGCGCTTCTCGCGTATGATGTCCGGTCGTCACTGCCAGCCCCCGCTGCAAGTCTTAATTGATACTGGATATTGCAGGAGGGGGCGCGGCAGTCTGCCTTTTTGCTGGACAGCCTGGGTGCGAAGCACTGAAAGGCAGATCGCCGTGTCGCTGTGCTCCTCGCGATGACGAAAATTCTACCAAGCTGCGCTTCCCGCGTATGATGTCCGGTCGTCACTGCGAGCCCCCGCTGCGAGTCTTAATTGATACTGGATATCGCAAGAGGGGGCGCGGCAGTCTGCCTTTTTGCTGGACAGCCTGGGTGCGAAGCACTGAA
>CAZPWL010000058.1:0-1899 GCA_964590535.1 uncultured Anaerolineaceae bacterium | reverse complement strand
AGGCAGATCGCCGCGTCGCTTCGCTCCTCGCGATGACAAAAATTCTACCAAGCTGCGCTCCCCGCCAAGGCAAAGCTTGTATCTTACCTTTTTACCAAAAAAAGCAGCTCCGCGATGGGAGCTGCTTTCATCTGACTGAAAAGAGTTATTCATCTTTCCGCAGCGGCTTCACGACCAGGGGCTCGTCATCCAACGGCAGTTCGTCGGGTTCCAGCCGGGCTTCCTCGATTTCCTCTTCGACCACCGCTTTGCGTTCTTTTCGGGAGAGGGGTTTGGTCTTCAGCGGAGCTTCTGCTTCTTGGATTTCTTCGCCTTCCTCTTCCTCCAGCAAGCTGCTTTCCTGGCGCATCAGCTCCTCGTAGAAAGCAACCATGCGGCCAGCATTGCTGATTGACAGTCGTTCATCCACGGCATGCATGGTCTGAATTTCGTCCTGGGTCAGGAAGAGCGGCGAGAAGCGTATGGCATTTTGGCACACTTCGGCATAATGGCGCGCGTCCGTTGCGCCGGTCATCATGAAGGGCACGACCAACGCGCCAGGGAAGGTAGCCCGCACCAGCTCCGCCAGGCGCTGGTACTGCGGCGATTCAACATCCGCCACCGGGGTGGGGTTCCAGGCGTGGTCGTTTTCGAGCGTTTCGCCGTGAGCGGGCAAGACCTCAATCGTTTCATCCCCGACCAAGTCGTTCACGCGTTCATACACGTCGCGCAGGGTTTCACCGGGCATGATGCGCAGGTTGAGCAGGGCTTCTGCTTCAGCGGGCAGCACGTTCTCGGCGCTGCCGGCTTTGATGATGGTGGGGGCGGCGGTCGTGCGGGTGAGCGCGTTGGTGAGCGGAGTTTTTGCCAGTTTGCGCTTGAGCGCGCCGCCAAACAGCCAGGTGTTGGCGTATTGCACGCGCTGGAAGAATGGCAGCGCTTTGCCCAGGTAGCTGGCGATGAAGCTCATCACGTCCAGGGTCTGGGGGAATGGGTTGGATTCCAGCACGGCGATGGCGAGGGCTAGCGCGCCGATGGCTGTTTGTTTGGGTGGGGTGGAAGAGTGACCGCCTTTGACTTTGGCTTTTAGTTTGAGCGAGAGGTAGCCTTTCTCGCTGATGCCGATTTGACCGATGGGGCTGCTGATGCCCATGGCGCTGCCTTTGGTGACCACGCTGCCTTCGTCCAGCAGGAAAGCAAGGCGCACGCCGCGCTCCTTAAGGAGTTCCGCGATGGCGCGCGCGCCGTGCAAGCCGGAGACTTCCTCATCCGCGCCGAATGCGAGGTAGATGGTGCGCCGGGGGGTGAAGCCGGATTTGAGCAGGTTGGTGGCGGCTTCGCAGAGGCCGATGAGCGTGCCTTTGCAGTCCAGCGTGCCGCGCCCCCACACGTAGCCGTCAGCGAGTTGGCCGGCAAAGGGTGGGTGGGTCCAGCCGGCTTCGGGGGCTTCGTCGGCGGGGACGACGTCCTGATGCGCGGCGAAACAGATGGCGTCGAGAGCGGGGTCGGAGCCGTGCCAGGTGAAGAGCAGGGAGCGGTCATTGATCAGCTCAAGGTCCAGTTTCTCGTGCAGCTGTGGATAAAGCGTGCGCAGCAGGTCGTGCAGGTCGCTGAAAGGTCTGGGGTCGGTCAGCGCGGGGTCTTGGTGGGAGACGGTGCGGCATTGCACTGCCAGGCCAACGCGCTGGGCAACCGCTTCGCCGTCAATATCCAGGAGCGCGAGCGGTTCGGCGGGTTCGCTTTCGACCGGGAAGCTGAGCGTGCGGATAATGATGACAGCCAGGAAGATCAACAATAGGGCGCCGGCTGCGATGCCTGCAATCAGAAGAGGGGTCATACGTACCTCCGGGTAATTTGTGATGGTTGTGCTCTGGCTTTATTGTACCGGAAAATGGGGCAGAGGAAAAACGAGCGCCAGGG
>CAZPWL010000057.1:0-11026 GCA_964590535.1 uncultured Anaerolineaceae bacterium | reverse complement strand
TCGCTGGTCAGTTTGCGGCCTTCTTTGCGCAGGTTATAGAGCTTGGTATCTTCTTCGTAGAGCTCAGACGCGGCAGGGTCCAGCGCGATACAGACCTGTTCGCCGGGTTTGTAACCCGCTTTGGTGATGGCTTCCAGAATGAGTTCAACCGCTTCTTCGTTGGCTTTCAACTGCGGCGCGAACCCACCTTCATCTCCTACAAGGGTGATGTAGCCCTTGGATTTGAGCACGACTTTTAGGGACTGGTAAATCTCGGCGCCCCAGCGCAGCCCTTCGGCAAAAGTTTCTGCGCCGAGCGGCATAGCCATGAATTCCTGGAAGTCGGTGGACTGCCAGCCGGTATGCGCGCCGCCGTTCAGGATGTTCATCATCGGGACGGGAAGCACATGCGCAAACACTCCGCCCAGATAGCGGTACAGCGGCAGACCAAGCGAGCTGGCTGCGGCTTTGGCGACTGCCAGGCTGGTGCCGAGGATGGCGTTGGCACCCAAAGCAGACTTGTTCGGCGTGCCGTCCAGTTCCAGCAGCAGCTGGTCGATAGCCTTTTGTTCAATGGCGTCCCAACCAATCAACTCGTCGGCAATCTCATCATTCACATGGTCAACCGCGTCCAAAACGCCTTTGCCGCCATAGCGGGATTTATCGCCGTCGCGCAGTTCCAGCGCTTCATGCACGCCGGTGGAGGCGCCGGATGGCACAATCGCGCGGCCGTAGCTGCCGTCGCCCAGAATTACTTCAACTTCTACTGTCGGGTTACCGCGGGAGTCCAAAACTTCCATCGCGTTTACATATTCAATCGTTGTGTCCATAGATATTATCCTCTCTGTGCTGCTAAATGAATTAGGCTAAGTATACTCCAATAGTTTGAGAAATATTTCACGAGCCGGGTAAATCTGCTTTACCAGCGAGTCCGCGCTGCTGGCATACCGCAGAGATAAAGCCGGAGAACAGAGGATGCGGCGCGGTCGGGCGGGAAAGGAATTCAGGGTGGAATTGACAGCCAATCATGAAGGGATGCTCGCGCAGCTCGGCGATTTCCACGAGGACGCGGTTTGGGGAAAGCCCGGAAAAGACCATCCCGCTCTGCTCAAAGAGAGCCCTAAAATCGTTATTGACCTCATAGCGGTGGCGGTGCCGCTCGTCAACGTGGTTGGTCTGGTAGAGTCTGGCAGCCAGGGTGTCAGCTTGAATTTGGCAGGGATACAAACCGAGGCGCATCGTGCCGCCCGTCTCTTCCAGGTTGGTTTGTTCGGGCATCAGGTCGATGACCGGGTGCGCAGTGAGCTTGTCAAATTCTGAAGAGTTCGCGTCGCTGTAACCCAGTACGGAGCGGCCGTACTCAATCACCATCACCTGCATCCCCATGCATAAGCCCAGATAAGGCAACTTGTGTTCGCGGGCATATTTCGCCGCCAGGATTTTACCTTCCACCCCGCGCGAACCAAAGCCGCCCGGAACCACAATGCCATCCACGTTGTCCAAGCGCTCCAGACCGATGCCTTTTTCGAGGTCAGTCGCGGAAATCCAATCCATTTCCACATCCACGCCGGCATACAGCGCGGCGTGCTTGATAGCTTCCCGCACGCTCAGATAAGCGTCGTGCAATTCCACGTATTTCCCGACCAGGCCAATCCTGACCACAGGTTTCTCGCGGCCTAACTCTTGCACCATCCAGCGCCACTTCACCAGGTCGGGGTCCTGTTTGGGCGTCAGGTTCAGCCGGTCCAACAGAATTTCCGCGACGTGCATCTCTTCCAGCACCAGGGGGATGCGGTAAAGCAAGCTGGCAGTTTCTAATGGGATGACCGCCTCGGCGGGCACATCGCAAAATTGCGCGATTTTCGAACACAAGGTCCGGTCCACCGGGTAATCACTGCGCGCCACAATCATATCGGGCAGGATGCCGATGGAGCGCAGTTCCCGCACAGAGTGTTGGGTTGGTTTTGTTTTGGTCTCTTCGGTCGCCTTCAGGTAAGGCAGCCAGGTCAGATGTACGAAGGCGGTATTTCCGCGCCCCAGGTCGTTGCGCATTTCACGGATGGCTTCCAGGAAAGGCTGACCTTCGATATCACCGACGGTTCCGCCAACTTCCACGAGAGCGATATCCGCATTGGAAGCCTTGCCAACCAGCGCGATGCGCCGTTTTATTTCGTTGGTGATGTGCGGGATGACCTGGATGGTACCGCCCAGATAGTCGCCGCGCCGTTCCCGGTCCAGGACCTCCTGATAGACCTGGCCTGTGGTGACCGTGCTGTTGTGGGTCAGACGCAGGTCGCAAAAACGTTCGTAATGCCCCAGGTCCAGGTCGGTCTCCGCGCCGTCGTCCAGAACGAAAACTTCCCCGTGCTGGTAAGGGCTAAGGGTTCCAGGATCCACATTCAGGTAGGGGTCCAGCTTTTGGATGGTGATGTTGAAACCGCGGGCTTTCAAGAGCCGCCCGATAGCCGCGGCGGTTACGCCCTTGCCAACGGATGACAGCACCCCACCGGTAAAAAAGATAACTTTTGTGGTCATCTTGCCCTCCAGAAAATCACTTTAGGCACTTAAAAGTATCGGGGAGGGTTTTTGGGACCCTCCCCGGTTCAATCAATCTTGCTTGCACAGTAACTTGGCAAGTGGCATGCTAATCCTGATTTTGCTTGCCCTTAAGCGTGCGGTCATAGATATCGTCTTGCTCAGAATCCAGGTCTTTGGCGCGTTTGACGCGGTTGGAAATCTGGGGTTTACGCTTTTCAGCGCGGTCCATCGCCTGGCGCAAGGCAATTTCCATGAAGGTCGGGTCCGGGATGACTTCCTCGGCGGGCGCTTCAACTTCAGGTTCCTGCTTGGCTTTACCCTTCCGGGCGGGGCGCTTCTGTTCCGCTTCCTCAGTTTCAGGAGCTTCTAGCAGCGCTTTCATGCTCAACTTGATTTGCTTCTTCCGTCTGTCGACTTCCAAAACTTTCACGTCCACTTCGTCGCCGATTTTTACGACTTCGGCGGGAACTTTTACATAATTGTGCGAAATCTCGCTGACGTGCACCAGACCCGGGCGTTCTGCGCCGAGTTCAACAAAAACGCCAAAAGTTTCCAGGCGCACAATTTTGCCGTGCAATACCATCTCAGGCTGAATTTCACGCCATTCCAGACCCAGCGGCTCGCGCATGGTCAGTTCGACATGGTCCTTCAATACCCGACGCACCCAGACGCTGACAGTATCGCCAACTTTGATAACATCTTCAAGGTTTTTGACGACTGCGTCCGGCTTTTCGACGTTGATAACCTGAGAAATATGCAGGAAGCCCGGCACCTTTTCACCGATGTCAAGGATCGCGCCTTGCAGCGAGGTTTTCATCACCTTTCCTTCGAATTTTTGTTTCGGTTTAAGGCTGGTTTGTGTAGAGCTTGCTTGTTCGATTGGGCTTTCCATAGGTTTTCTCCCGGGAGAATTAGTTCACGATTGGCAAGTATACCCTACCAGATAAATCTTTGTCAAATTGACCACAATTTTGACGAAATATCAGTAATACACAACCGTAATTATCTGCCGCGCATCAAAAAGTACGCTGTTTTTGCGTATTTTTCTTGACAAAATCTTGATTCTGCGACCGGTCGTGTTAAAATTGGGGAAATTAATAACCTGCTTACCTACGTTCAGGCTGAAAATGCGTAGCCGGCTGAGTTTGCAGGTAAATGTGAGTTTTTATCAAGACCTCTCAGTAGATTTCTGCGAGCAGCAACGTTCATCCGTCCATCAATTTATCAGTGAACCTTACGGAGTAAATATGTTAAAAAAAGGATTAATCCTTCTCGTTCTGGTAATGCTGGCAGCAGCTTGCGCGCCCTCCGCTGAAGCCGTCCAGGAAGCCATCCGCCAGACCCAAGCAGCCGTTCCAACCCTCCCCCCCACAGAGGCTCCCACTCCGCTCCCCAGCCCAACCACGGCGCCAACAACTGCCCCCACGCTGCCCGCTGCCCCCACCACAGCTCCCGTGGATGCGAGTTTGCCGGCCTTACTGGGTCACTCGGAGGACCTCCCCAGCGGATATAAACTTGGCAGCCTGGGCAGCATTCCGGACGACCGATTTACTTGGTTTACGAACAGAGGTTCAGCCAACCATCTGCTTTCCATCGAAGAGGGTGACGACGGTGTGGAAGGCTATGTCGCCATCTTCGTTTACGAAGACACGCTCGACCCGATTCTCGCTTACATGGACGACCTGGATGAAGTCACACGCCTGATACAGGAATATTCAACCACCTACGAATTCGATTTTGATACCATCAACGAAGTGGGCGATAAAGACCTGGCGTATGTGATGTCCGCGGATTCCAGCACGGATGAGTCCATCGGAGTAGGTTTTGTGCGCTGCAATTTGTATGTGCGCGTCAGTTTTATGGACAGCAAAGACAGAGCAATGATCATCGGCTACGCGCAAAAGCTCGATCAGCGGATTGTCGCGCTTGGCTGCCAGGATTAAGGCGGCGAAACCCCCGCACCAATATTCCTGCGCGGATTAAGACTAGCAAAACTCATCGAAACCCAGAGCCGGACCGCGCGTCCGGCTTTTAGATTCCGCCCGTTGGCGGCTGCCCCTTATGATAGAATCCAATCATGGATTCCCGGGTTGTCTTTATGGGTTCGCCCGATTTCGCGCTCCCCACGCTGGAAGCATTGCATCATCACACGCGGGTGGTTGGTGTGGTCACGCAACCCGACCGACCGTCCGGGCGCGGGCGCCTGCCAATGCCCTGCCCTGTCCGGCAGCTGGCTGACAAACTGGAACTTCCGGTCTTTCAACCCCTGTCCCTGCGGAAACCCGGCGTGTTGGAACAGCTTGAAGCCTGGCAGCCAGACCTGATTGTCGTGGCGGCTTTCGGGCAGATTCTCCCGAAAAGCGTGCTGGCGCTCCCCACAAGAGGCTGCATCAACGTACACGCATCGCTGCTTCCGCGCTGGCGCGGCGCGTCGCCCATCCAGGCTGCCATTTTGGCGGGGGACGAACGCAGCGGGGTCACTATTATGCTGATGGAAGAAGGTCTGGATACCGGACCGATCCTGACCCAAAGGACGGTACCGATCCGCCCGGGTACCACCGGCGCGGAACTCTCCCAGCAATTGGCATTTTTGGGCGCCGCAACGCTGATTGAAATCCTTCCTTCATACCTTTCTGGCATGCTCGCGCCGCTAATCCAGGCAGATGGCCTTGCCACCTACGCGCCGATGCTCAAAAAGGCGGATGGGCTGTTGGACTTTACGCAGCCCGCGCTCTCCCTCACGCGCAAGGTGCACGCGTATTACCCCTGGCCGGGTACGTATTTCATTCTGAACGGGAAACAACTAAAAGTGCTTGACGCGCACCCGCATGATACGTTTGAAAGCGAAATCGAGGGTCACTACATCGTAAACAACCTACCCGCCATCGGCACATCCGAAGGGCTTCTGGTGTTGGACCAGGTGCAGCCGGAAGGCAAACGCGGCATGCGCGGCAATGACTTTCTGAACGGTCAGCCTGGTTGGCTAACATAATACCCCCCCAACAACACCTACCTTATTCTTCAGGGAAAAAGTTCCTGCGCCACTCGTACAGCAGGTTCAGCGCTTGAATCGGGGATAGCGAGTTCAGGTCCACCTTTTTGAAGGCGTCAATCATCGGGTTATTTTCAGGGAACAAACGCAGCTGAGACGAATCCGGCACCTGGTCCGGGATGGTCTTCCCTGAAGTAGCTTCCAGCTGCCTGAGGATTTCATTCGCGCGCTGGATTACCGGCCCCGGCAGCCCTGCCAGCTGCGCCACGTGAATACCGTAAGAGCGGTCCGCCCCACCGGGCACTATCTTATGCAGGAACACGACCCTGCCCTCGGATTCAGTCACCGCCACGTTGTAGTTGCGCACGCCCGGCAGCATCTCCGCCAGCTCGGTCAGCTCGTGGTAATGCGTGGCGAACAGGGTAAAAGGTTTTAGTTTGGGGTGGCTGTGCAGGTACTCGATAATCGCCCAGGCGATTGAAAGCCCGTCGTAGGTGCTGGTGCCTCGCCCGATTTCATCCAGAATCAGCAGGCTGCGTGGGGTGGCGTTGTTCAGGATGTTGGCGGCTTCAATCATCTCCACCATGAAGGTGGACTGACCGGCGTGGATCGCGTCCTGAGCGCCGATGCGCGTGAAAATCCGGTCGACCAAACCAATCTCCGCTGATTCTGCTGGCACAAAACTGCCCACCTGCGCCATCAGGACAATCAACACAACCTGGCGCAAAAACGTGGATTTGCCGCTCATGTTCGGTCCGGTAATGACGCGCACAATTTCACCGTCCTCGTATACCGCGTCGTTCGCGATGAAGCGTTCGGCTGTGCGCAGCCGTTCCACCACCGGGTGCCTTCCGCCAATAATTTTTAACCCCTTTTCCGCGCGCACTGTTGGGCGGACATAATTGTTAAGGGCGGCAGTTGCGGCCAGCGAAATCACGCAGTCCAGGCGCGCCAGGCCTCTGGCAGTTTCCAACAGCATTGCAGCGGAATTCGCTATGCGCTGGCAAACCGAACGAAAAACGCGCAGTTCGACCTCGTGGATTTGCGTCTCCGCGTTCAACACCAACGATTCGTATTCCTTCAGCTCCGGCGTGATGAACCGCTCCGCGTTTACCAGCGTTTGTTTGCGCAGGTAATCGGCGGGCGCGTTATCGGCGCTGCCGCGGCTGATTTCAATGTAATAGCCGAATACTTTGTTAAAGCCTACCCGCAGCGTCTTGATGCCGGTGCGTTTGCGCTCTTCGCCTTCCAGGTTGCCAATCCACTCCCGGGCGTGTTGTGAGGAAGAGACAATCGCGTCCAATTCAGCAGAGAAACCGGGCTTGATGATGCCGATGTTTGCCAGCGTTGCGGGTGGGTCATCGGCAATGGCTTCTTCCAACAAGCGCAATACATCCGGATGCTCGTGCAGCTCTGAAAGAATCGCCTTCAGCCCCGGGTCTGCGGGCAGGAGCGCGCGCAGTTTGGGCAGCAGGCTCAAATCCTCGCGCAGGCTGACCAACTCCGGTGGGCGGATGCTGTTGGTGCACGCCCGGTTAACCAGCCGCTCCAAATCGTGAAATTCCTGCAGCAAATGCGCGAGCTCGTTTCTCCGCACGCCGTCCCGGTAAAAAACCTCCACCATGTCCAGCCGGGCAGTGATTGCCGGAAGGTTCAGCAGGGGCTTGTTGACCCACTGGCGCAGCATGCGTTTTCCCATCGGGGTCTTGGTCTGGTCCAGCACCCACAGCAGGGAACCTTCGCTTTTACCATCCCGCAGGGTTTCGGTCAGTTCCAGATTGCGGCGGGTTTCCGCGTCCAATACCATAAAGTCGCCCAGGCTGTAGGTGCCAAAGCTCTTCAGGCTCAAAAGCGCGTCTTTATGCGTTTCCTGCAGGTATTTCAGCAGGGCGCCGGCGGCGCGGACAGTAAGGGGCATGGTCTTCAAGCCAAAACCATCGAGGCTGGCGACCCCAAAAATGCTTTTCAGTTGTTCCTCAGCGCGCCCAGGCTCAAAGTACCAGCCAGGGACCGGTGTGACCGAGCCCGGTAATCCATCCGGCAGTTCCTGCGCTTCGGAACGCAAGATTTCGGCTGGGTTAATGCGGATTAATTCCGCGCGAACCGCGCTCAAGCCTTCCTCGAGTTCCAATTGGGTTCCGGTGAATTCGCCGGTGGTGATATCCAGATAGGCAATGCCGGCGTGATTTTCCTGCAGGCAGACTGCCGCCAGGTAATTATTCCTGCCCGCGCTGAGCAGCCCCGGCTCCACCACGGTTCCGGGTGTTACCACCCTCACTACCTCCCGCGTGAACAAGCCCTTATCGGGCTGATCCCCCACCTGCTCCGCGATGGCGACCCGGTAGCCCTTTTCAATCAGCCGCCCGAGGTAATTATCGGCGGCGTGGAAAGGAATGCCCGCCATGGGCACGCGCACCCCTTTGGCCACCGGGCGGGAAGTCAGGACGATATCCAGCGCTTCCGAAGCTTTGCGCGCGTCGTCGTCGAAAGTCTCATAAAAATCACCCAGCCGGAAAAAAAGGATCGCATCCGGATATTGCTTCTTTATATCCAGGTACTGCTGCCTGAGGGGGGTGATGTCTTGCGGCATGCTGCAGCCTTACTTTAAGCTTTCCGCCACATAGGCAGGCACCTGGTCCAGCGCTTCTGAAATTTTGCTCGGGTCTTTTCCGCCGGCCTGCGCCAGTTCGGGCTTGCCGCCGCCGCCTCCGCCTACCACCGCCGCGGCCCGCTTGACCAGGTCGCCGGCTTTCAGTCCGCGTTTTATCAAATCCGGTGTGACCGCCGCGATAATCAGGGGTTTGTCGTCCAGCACGGACGCCAGCGCGACCACCCCGGAGGGGTAGCGCTGCCGGAACTGGTCCGCCAGACCGCGCAGCATTTCCGCGCCCACGCCTGGCACCAGCGCCGTCAGGACCGGCACGCCGGAGATTACCCGCACCTGGTCCAGCTGGCGGTTAAAAGCTTCCTGCGCGATTTGCGCGCTCAACTGCTCGATGCGCTTTTCCGACTTTTCAAGCTCGCCTTGGAGCGCGTTCAGCCTGGAAGCTAATTCTGCCGGGGAAGCGCCCACCATCTGGGCGCTCTGCTGCAGCAAGTTCATGCGCTCCCGCGCGAAAGCGTAAGCCGCCTGTCCGGTTACCGCTTCAATGCGGCGGATGCCAGCAGCCACGCTGCTTTCACTCGTAATCAGGAACAGCCCGATTTCACTGGTGTTGTGCACGTGCGTGCCCCCGCACAGCTCGTAGGAAATGGTTTCCTCGTCGCCAATCTTGATTGTGCGGACTTCCTGGCCGTATTTCTCCCCGAAGAGCGCCATTGCGCCTTCGTTAATCGCCTTGTCCAGCGGTTTAACGGTAATGTTCAAATCGTACTCGCCGAGGACGGCCTCGTTCACACCCTGTTCGATGCGCAGAAGCTGTTCGTGGCTGATCGCGCTGGGATAATTGAAGTCGAAACGCAGCCTGTCGGGCGCTACCAGCGAGCCTGCCTGACGCACCTGGTCGCTGAGCACTTTCCGCAGCTCGGCGTGCAATAAATGCGTGGCGGTATGGTTGCGCATGGTGGCTTTCCTACGCTGCGCGTCCACCCGGGCGACGGCTTTTTCACCGACGGTCGGCAAACCAAAAACCACGCGTCCGACGTGGACAATTACGCCCGCGGCAGGTTTGCGCACTTCGGAGACTTCAATTTCCCAGCTGCCGCTTGGTTCAGAACTGATTTTGCCGGTATCCGAGACTTGTCCGCCAGATTCGATATAAAAACTGGTATCTCCGAGCAGCACTTCCACCTCATCGCCCGCCTGGACCTGCTGTACAGGCTGCGCGTTCTGAAAGAGCGCTAGCACAGTGGAGGGAACCACGTAACGGTCGTACGGGTCGTACGCGCTGCCAGAGTCTGTAAGCGCGTGCCGCCCTACCAGTTCCCGCAGCACCTGGGTGTAGTTTTCCACATCCTGCCCGCCCATCGCCCCAAAAGCTTTGCCGGCGCCGCTGGCGACCCGGTGCGCTTCCATGCTCTCAAAGAAGCCGGTTTCATCCACGCGCAGTCCATCCTCGCCGAGGATGTCGCGGGTAATTTCCAACGGAAAGCCCAACGTCGCGTACAGGTCAAAAGCTGCCTTTCCGCCTAATTCGATTTCTCCGCGCGAGCGCATTCCGGCAATCAAGCGGTTGAGTTCAGCAAAACCAGCATCCAGTGTTTCAGCGAAGCGCTGCTCCTCACGCGTCAGCGTGTCCATGATGAGGTTCTCGCTGCGTTTGACTTCGGGGTAGGCATCCTGGTAGATACTTATCGCGCGTGCGGCGACTTTTGCCATAAAAGGCTCCGTCAGGTTCAGCTTTCGCGCGAAGCGCGCCGCGCGGCGGATAATCATCCGGCAGATATAGTTGCGACCCAGGTTGCCCGGGATGACGCCGTCAGCGATTAAAAACGCCGCCGCGCGCACATGGTCCGCGATGACGCGGTAGGGCGTGAGATTTTCAGCGCGCTCCGCGTCGGTCTGTCCGGTCAGCCGCTGCACTTCGTCCAGCAGAGGGGAAAGCAAATCGGTGGCGTAGTTGCCCTTTACGCCCTGGATAACGGAGACGATGCGCTCAAATCCCATGCCGGTATCCACATGTTTTTTGGGCAGCGGCGCAAGCTCGGTCGGGGAAAGCCGGTTGTACTGGATGAAAACGTTATTCCAGATTTCCGTCCATCGCCCGCAGCCCGCGTTTACGTCGCAGACGTGCTGGGGGTCATCTTTCTGGGAACAGGCTTCCGGACCAAAATCGTAGTGGATTTCGCTGCAAGGTCCGCAGGGGCCAGTTTCCGCCATCTCCCAGAAGTTATCCTTGCGTCCGGAGAAAACCAGGTGCGTGGGGTCAAAGCCCGGCTGGCTCAGCCAGATTTGGGCGGCTTCGTCATCGTTCGGGATTTGGTCGTATTCATCCTTGAAAGTCGTTGCCCACAGACGGCTCTTATCCAATCCCCAGACTTCGGTCAGCAGTTCCCAGGACCAGGATAGGGCTTCCTTTTTGTAGTAATCCCCAAAAGACCAGTTGCCGAGCATTTCAAAGAAAGTGTGGTGGGTATTATCCCGCCCGACCTGGTCAAGGTCGTTGTGCTTCCCTGAGACGCGCATGCACTTCTGCGAGTCCACCGCGCGGGTGTAGGGGCGGCTGTCCGTGCCCAGGAAAACGTCTTTGAACTGGACCATGCCCGCGTTGGTGAAAAGCAAGGTGGAATCCCCACCGGGAACGAGCGAAGCGCTGGGGACGTGCGTGTGTCCGCGCGCCGCGAAAAAGTCGATGAATGATTGCCGAATTTGATTACCGGTTAAAGGCATAGAGAACTCCATCTGAAGGGTTTACAGACTGAAAATTATACTGTATTTCAGCCGGCGGAAGCAGTGCGCGAGCTATCTCACGGCAGAAATAGAAAAAATCGAGAATGATAGGATCATGCTTCTTCCACCTTGCCCCAGGAGAAGCTGCCCATAGGGCGGAAGAGGTGGGTCTTCTGCCTTCTCCTGGG
>CAZPWL010000056.1:0-11057 GCA_964590535.1 uncultured Anaerolineaceae bacterium | reverse complement strand
TGGCGTTCTTTTGCACGTTCTGCCCGCCGGCGCCGGAGGACTTGTAGACCTCGATATTGATATCTTCCGGACGGATAATAACCTCATTATTATCTTCCAGCTCCGGCAGCACTTCCACCAACGCAAACGAAGTATGCCTGCGATGCGCCGCATCGAACGGGGAAAGGCGTACAAGGCGATGGACGCCTTTTTCAGATTTTAAAAACCCATAAGCCAGCTTACCTTGCACCAGGATGGTGACAGATTTTATGCCTGCTTCTTCACCGACTGTACGGTCGAGGATTTCAGTTTTGAAGCCGCTCTGTTCAGCCCAGCGCAGGTACATCCGCTCGAGCATGGCAGCCCAATCCTGGGAATCGGTTCCTCCCGCTCCGGAGTGAACTGCCAGGAGCGCGTTGCCGTGGTCATACTTCCCTGCGAGCAGCAGCTCAGTTTCTTTTTTGGCGAGCGTCTCTTCCAGGGTGCTTACCTGGGTGGAAATTTCCTCGGTGAGCGAACCGTCGTCCATCTCGGACAGGCTTTTCAGGTCCCGGATTTCAGCGGCAAGCGCTTGCCATTCCTCCACAACCCCAGAGAGGTCGGAGATGCGCTTCATCACCAGTTGTGCGCTTTCGGGATTATTCCAAAAGTCAGGGTGTTCTGAGTCAGTCTGGAGCGTATTTAGTTCTGAAAGCTTTACCGCGAGGTCAAAGATGCTCCTGAAGGGAGCGGCACTGCGCTTCGATTGTTTCTATGCGGTTAGCAAGGTCAGACATGAGGAATCTCCGTAAAACTAGTGCTCAAGGATGCCGTTAACAAAGGCATCCCTGTCAAAAAGCTGTAAATCTTCAACGCGCTCGCCTAAGCCAGCATACAAAATTGGCAGACCAAGCTGTTGTTTGATAGCGAACGCCATGCCGCCTTTGGCGGACGTGTCAAGCTTGGCGAGAAGCGCGCCGTTCAGGTGGACGGCTTTGCCAAACGCAGCTGCCTGTTGGAGCGCGTTTTGACCTGTGGTCGTGTCCAGCACAATCCAGGAATAATGCGGAGCGCCTGGCAGCGCTTTATCCGCGACGCGGTACACCTTCTTAATTTCTTCCATCAGGTTATACCGTGTGTGAAGCCTGCCGGCAGTATCTATCAACACCACGTCGCTGCCGCGGGATAGGGCAGATTTTATGCCGTCATAAGTCACGGCGCCTGGGTCGCTGTCGGGTTGGGCGGTGATGATGGGTACATCCACGCGCCTGCTCCAGACTTCAAGCTGGTCTACCGCGGCGGCGCGATAGGTATCCGCGGCTACCAACAGCACCTTTTTACCCATACTCTTGTAGCGGGCAGCCAGCTTGGCGATAGTTGTTGTTTTACCCGAACCGTTCACGCCAGCAACCATAATGACCGTGGGATGATGGTTCAATTCTGGCTCTGACGGTTGGTCCAGCAATTTACTAAGCTCCTCTTTGAGCAAGGTATAAAGCTGTTCTGTTTTGGTCAGACCCTGCCGGTCTACCTGCGCCTGGCAGTTATTAATCAAGGAAATGGTTGTGTCCACGCCGAGGTCTGCCTGGATAAGCAATGCTTCCAGTTCGTCCCAGCTGTCCTCGTTAATCTGGGTGGCGCCAAAGAAGGTAGAAACTTTCCCAAAGGCGACGTCGCGGGTTTTTGTCAGGCTTTCACGCCATTTTTTGAGTAAATCGCTCATAGTTTTTTGAATTATAACGGGTTTTGGCTGCTTGCCAGCTGTCCGCAGCCGGCCTGGATTTCGATCCCGCGACGCAGGCGAACCGTGACGGGGATGCCGCGTTCAGAGAGCGTGTCGGCAAATACGCGGACAATTTCACGCGGGGAGCCCTGCAAGGGATATTGTTTGCTCGGGTTTAAGGCAATTAAGTTGACATGGCAAAGCATGCCTCTGAGTAAACCCGCGAGTTGCGCTGCCGCCGCTGGTGAATCATTGACGTCATTGATCAATGCGTACTCAAAGCTGACGCGGCGGTGTGTTTCTTCCGTGTACGCTCGGCAGGCGGATAACAGGTTTTTCAGCGGATAAATCCGGTTGGCTGGTACAAGCTGGCTGCGTAGTTCGTTATCAGCCGAGTGCAGGCTGACCGCAAGGTTCACTTGGAGCCCTTCATGGCTGAACTTTTCAATTTTTGGAATAATACCGACGGTGCTGACGGTAATACGCCGCGCCCCAAAGTTAAGCGCAGTCGGATCAGTTAGTCTGCGCAAAGAATCCATTGTCGCTTCGTAGTTCAGGAAAGGCTCTCCCATGCCCATATACACAATGTTGGTCAGGCTTTTACCTTCCACCTGCAGCAGCCGCATGGCGTGGATCACCTGGGCGAGAATCTCTCCAGCGGTGAGTCCGCGTTGGTACCCCATCTGACCTGTAGCACAAAAAACGCAGCCCATCGGGCAGCCCACCTGCGTGGAGATGCACAGCGAGTTGCGATCCTCGTAACGCATAAGGACTGTTTCGATACTAAGATCATCCGGTAAGCCAAATAAGGTTTTTTCTGTCAGTTGGTCTTTCGAGCGCAAGGTCGTGCGCGGCGTCAGGGGATTCAGAGTGTACTGATCGCTCAACGCGGCGCGCAGACTGCCAGAAATATTGGTGATCTGCGAGAATTCTCCGTAATGCTGCTGGTAAAGTCCGCTCCATATTTGCCTGGCACGGAAAGGCTGCTGACCCAGGTCTGCCATAGCCTTGGAGAAGGATTCAAAATCCAAATCGTAGATAAGCATTTTAGGCATGGATCATCTCGTTAAGGTTGGCGGCAATGATATCGGGTGAGGGCTGCCAGGCTTGCGCCTGGGAGAGCGTGGAAACGCCTGAAAGCACCAATCCGGACAGGCAGCCCGCCTTCTGCGCGCCGGCAATATCCGTTTCCAGCCGGTCACCAATCCCCATCACTTCCCGGGGGTTCAGGTTCAGAACGCGATAGGCATGTTCGTACATTGCCGAGGATGGTTTGCCAATTATTATCGGGTCTCTGCTGGAAGCAGCCCTTATTGCCGCAACCATCGTCCCCGCGCCGGGAAATAAGCCCTGCGGGGTGGGGAAGGTCGCATCGGCATTGGTGGCAATAAAACCCGCGCCAGCGCGTACAAGCAGTGCTGCGTTGCGAATCTTTTCGTAAGTCATACCGACGTCCATCCCAACAACGACAAGCTGAGCGCTCTGATACTCATCAACGGGGGAGACAACAAAGCC
Organism: uncultured Anaerolineaceae bacterium; assembly: GCA_964590535.1. Lineage (GTDB taxonomy): Bacteria > Chloroflexota > Anaerolineae > Anaerolineales > Anaerolineaceae > Mesolinea. Next base: position 7,861 of record CAZPWL010000056.1, on the reverse strand, counting down.
ATGCTGCCGCAGGATCTGTCTCAGGGAATCTGAGCCGACCACGTAGATACATGTGCCCGCTGCGTAGTGCTCCTGGAGGTAAAGCGCAGTGGTTGCGGCGGATGTGATGATTTGCTCGGCTTGCACATCCAGCCCAAATTTGCTCAGTTTATCCTGGTATTCCGCCACTGTTTTGGTCGCGTTGTTGGTTGCAAAAACGTAGCGAAGCCCTAAATCGGAAATCGCCGCGAAAATGGCGGGCAGATGTCCGATTGCTTGGGTATCATGCCAGAGGACACCATCCATGTCCAGGATAAGCCCCTTAAGGTTGGGGAACTTTTCTGTCAGCACGTGTCCTCCGGCGAATTGGTGTTTTGGTTTACTTTACCGGGGGCTGGAGCACTTTGTCCACGATACCGTAGCTGACAGCCTGTTCAGCGGTCAGGAAAAAGTCGCGGTCGGTATCGCGCTTGATGACTTCAATCGGCTGACCGGTAGCGTCCGCAAAGAAGTTGTTGAGGGCGTCTTTGAGCCGCAAAATTTCTTTTGCCATAATTTCAATATCGGTTGCCTGACCTTCCGCGCCGCCAAGGGGTTGATGCATGTGGATTGTGGCGTGCGGCAGCGCGTAACGCTGGCCCTTAGCTCCGCCGGCCAGGAGCACAGTACCGAAGCTGGCTGTAACCCCGACCGCGACCGTGCTGATCTTATTAGGGATCATCTGCATCGTATCCAGGATGGCCAGACCGGAGTAAATCGAGCCGCCGGGAGAGTTGATGTACATCTGGATGGATTTGTCCGGATCCTCGCGGCTGAGGTACAGCAGTTGGGCAACCACCACATTGGCGACCTGATCGTTGATGGCCGAGCCGACGAAAATGATGCGTTCTTTGAGCAAAAGCGAGTAGATATCGTACGCGCGTTCGCCGTTGCCAGAAGATTCCACAACCATCGGAATCACGGATTTAATGATGTTTGTATCCATAGTTTTCCTTTTCTTCATAGATATTTTGAAGAGTTTACCCTGTGACTATTAGATATATATTATATAAAGCGAGCGCCTGATTTTTCAGGCGCTTCGCATTGGGTTATTCCTTGGCCTCTTCTTCGCTATTGTCCGCTTCTGGAAGAGCATCCTCCGGCATCTCAGCCTCAACCGCTTCAACTGGCAGCGATTCCGGGCTGGCGATCATGCGTAATTGTTTGCGAATGGCAGTTTCCAGGGCACGGTTAGCGGCTTCCATTGAGATCGCATTGGCGAATTTTTTCTCGCCAAGCTCTTTCTGGACATCCTGCAGCTCGCCGCTCCTTACCAGATCGTTGATGATCGTCGAGATTTCTTTTTCCAGAGCTTCGTTGGTCACCTTAATGTCGTACTTCTTGCTCAAGGCTTCCATCACAAGCGAGCGTTCCAACCTGTTGATTGCGGTCGGGGTGACTTCCTCTTTGATGAAATCCTCTTTTTCCGTCTTGCGCATCTTCAGATAAACATCAAGGTCGAGCTGGCGGTGAGAGAGCTCGTGCTCAAAACGATGCAGGACCTGCTCTTCTTCTTCTTTCAGCATCTGGGGAGGATATTTAATTTTGGCGTCCTGACGCACGCGATCGACCAAGCCAAGATAGTACTTTTCGTCATACTCGGCGGTTGCTTCGCTTTCCAAACGTTTTAGTACGGCGGTTCGGAGTTCTTCGACCGTCTTGAAATCGCCAAGTTCGGTGAGGAATTCCTCGTTTAGCTCAGGCAGCTGCATGGCTTTCACGGATTGAATGTTGACCGTAAAGCGAACCTTTTTGCCGCGCAATTCCTCGTCCTGGGCATCCGCAGGGAACTCGTGGGTGATAACCGCGTTTTCACCGGCGATAAAGCCAATCAGCGCGCGCGCGAAACCAGTGAAAGGCCATTCGCTCTCGCGTCGTTCACTTTCGGCAGGAATAAGAACCTGCTGCGGAGCCGCTTTGATAAGATCCGGGTTAGCACCCTCTGCAGGCTCCAGATCGACGGCTTCCAAGGTCACATAAAGCAGATTGCCTTCAGCTGCCGGCGTTTCCAAGGGCACGATCGTAGATGAATTTTGCCTTGCCCGCAGAATAAAGTCGTCAACTTCCTGGTCCCCAACCGCGGGGAGAACGTAAGCTTCCCGTAAATCGTTGATCTCGCCAAGTTCCACTTCGGGTTCAAGCGGAATTGTGAACAGGAAAATCGGAGGATTTTCGCTTTTTATTTCGTCCAGATTGCCCGGACCGAAAGGCTTGATCTGTGCTTCGTCCAGCACCTCTGGATAGACCTTGTCCAGAAGCAGTTCCAACGCTTCTTCTTTGATACTTGCTTCGCCTACCTGGTTGAGGATCATCGCGTAAGGCGCCTTACCCGGGCGGAAGCCGGGGATGCGGGTGCGCTGGGAAATTTTGCGGGCGGCTTTGTGCATGTACTGCTCCAGAAGCTCCGGCTCAAATTCGGCGGTGATTTTTACCTGCTGGTCGTCCGTAAATTCTTTTGTTATTTTCAAAATATACCTCTCAATAGTCGATGAATGCTGTGGGGAAAGAGAGGCTCGAACTCTCACGCCTTGCGGCACATGATCCTAAGTCATGCCTGTCTGCCAATTCCAGCACTTCCCCTCGAACAAAAAATTATAAGCGAGAGGGAGATGCAAGTCAACAAAAGCACAAAAGAAAGAGCAAGAGAAGCGAGGGAATGCTCATTTCATGGTAACACTGCGCGTAGCCATTAATTAGGCTTACACTTAATTTCAGTATGTTCCTAAGTTGTGGCACAGATGAATAGAAACGCGGCAATCTCTTAGCGTTTCTGTTACTTGTGTCCAGCTTGTTTCAGCCCGTCATTTTGTTAGGAAAGGCAGAAATGCGCTGTTTCCACTCACAAAAACGTGTGTAAAAGCCGGCGCGGAAATAAATCCGGCCGAATCTGTCACGACAAGCGAGAATATCAGTGTGCTTGCTTGCCACGGGGCGATGAAAACAGGGGAAGCGGTATTCGGATTTTGCAGAACGACGCTTAGGCCTCCTGTTTGGGACCACGCGTATGTCAGTGGGTAGTTACCATCTGGGTCAAGGCTGGCAGAGCCATCTAAGGTTACGGTGGAAAGGTAGCTTGTTGATTGATCAGGTCCTGCATTCGCGATCGGGGGCAGGTTCCCAAGTACAGTTATTGTAATAGGATCGGGTACGGAGCCCTGTCCAAGGCTATCTGTCACGTGCAAATTAAAGGTCAACGTACAAGGCGTCGGCGGGGCAAGAAAAGTAGGATTGACCGCGTTTGGGTTGCTCAGGATTACCCCTGGTCCACTGGTTTGCAGCCACGCGTAGGTGAGCGGATAGTTTCCATCCGGATCATAACTGGCGCTTCCATCAAGGGCAACCAACGCATTGGTATTCACATTTTGGTCCGGACCGGCGTTGGCGACAGGCGGCGTATTTAATACCGTTACGGTCAAGTAATCGGGCGTGGAAACGCCTCCAAGACTATCCGTCACGACCAGTTGGAAGCTTAGAATACAAGGACTGGAAGGCGCGACAAAATTGGGGGTCACTGTTGCTGGATAATTAAGAACAACAGCTGGCCCTCCCGTCTGGGTCCAGGCGTACGTAAGTGGATAATTATTGTCAGGGTCGTAACTGCTGCTGCCGTCCAGGGTTACCAGAATCTGCGTGAACACACCCATGTCCGGGCCAGCATTCGCAATTGGCAACTGGTTGGTCGGGCCGGTGTAACTGAGTGTGGCGGTCATCGTCGCGCTGCTGTTGCTAATGCTTGTCACTGCAGCAAGGCTGTCAACGCCGGAATAGAGGCGGCTGCTTGGCGTCGAACTGTAGTTAAAGGTGCGATTAGTGGTTACTCCGGGGAAAGGGTCGCCGTTATCGCCGCGCTCATAATCATATGAGTCTCCGTAAAGCAGCTCATCTAATCCATCTGCCTGCATAAATTTTATCAGCGGGTGGCTCTCGTTTGCATTGGCGCTGTTGGAGTACGTCACGCCTTCGTCTATGTGCAGAATATTTATTCCAGCGCCTGGCAGCCCGGCATCATAGCCAGTCTGCTGACGATTTTCTACCAGGAAATACTCGCCCGAACCGGAGTACTGCATCCATTCCCAGTCAATCCCGCCAGGATTTGGGCGCAGAAGGTAAGCAGACGCGTTAGTTTCGGCTTGAGGGATTGACACGCTGCTAATAGTGCCATTAATCGCGGTAGGACTGATCCAACCCTGGTACCACTTCAACCAGGCGTCCGGAAAGGCGGGCGTGGAGCCGTAGTAGTTGCTGCCAGTGTAATTCCAGTTTCCGGAACCCATGATTGACCATTGGCCCACGCCATCCGAAGAACCGTCCGTGTCGTAAAGATCCGGCCAGGTAAGATCATGCCCAAGTTCGTGAACAACGATTCCGATAGTCGCTTGGTGGTCCAGGTGGATCTCTCCGACCTGGGCATATCCTCCGCTATGCGCGGGGTCTCCCAAAATTTTTCCATCCAGAGTAGGCGGGGTCGTATCATAGAAGTAGAAACGGTGTGCCCAGATGCTGGGAGAATTGTTAGAATATGAACGTTCAAAGCCAGCGACTACCACAACCAGGTGCAATTCATTAAGCGAGATATACCCATCAGAATTTGTGTCGTAAGAAGCGAAATTGACATACGAGTCTGCGGCAATTAACACGTTTTTGGCAATCAGCTGGTTTGCAACCGACCAGCCTGTCCCGGTGTCGGGGTGAGCGTAACCAAGATTAAACCAACCAACTACGCCGTCATTAGCAGTACCGTGGCTCTCTGTGGCTGCATTAAGGCTTAATTGGTTAAACGAAGCATCGAGATAATAATCCCGGACGCTGTTGCTGGTTGTGCTGAAGGCAAGCGGCGCAAAATTTGCGGCGGTATAGCTGCCTGAGCGGTCTGAGAAACTGGCAAGAAGCACAAGCATTGGCTGCGTTCCGATATTCTGCGCGTTCAACCCGACTTTTCCGATTTGCGGATATGTGCGGATGGATGAGGGACGCAGGTGTTTTGGTATTCCCGGAGGGACGGAGTGATTAGCAGGAACGCTAAACCCTTCCACAAGCGCTGGTATCAACTCTCCGGTAGCAGAGAGTTGGGCATACACCCACCATCCGGATGGTGACTGGACGATGGCGTATCCCTCCGGGGTATCGTATCCGTTAGACCACTCGTCACCCCAAAGGCGCGCCACAAAGCTTGTACCGTCTGGTTGTTCTAGAAGCTGGTCCAGCGGGGCTGCAGGCGACGCGGAAACTTGACCTACTGAGATAACTGTGAGAAGCACACTAAGCAGAATGCTGAAAAATACACAGACAATTGTTCTGTTCATTTCTCACCTCCAAAGTATCGATTTTCAAAGGACATCGAAGTCAGTAAATCCCGGACCTCAGCAGGAGTGCCTCGACGCAGGCTGACTCCATATTCAAGCTTACTTGTAGTTTTGTTCTATTAGTTAGATGGCGGACAAGCGCGATACGCGTGAGAGCACTTGTGATTGGCATAGCGCTTTACACACACGCGTGCAATTTCTTATAGTATATAAGAATATTTGAAAAATCAGAAATGAATTGGGTCTATTACTACCAGGACTCCCTGGAATAGTTCCAATCGATAGCTAAACTATTGTGCGTTACCAAAGTAATAGCTGACCTTATTTAGAAACTTGGGGGAGAAAAAGGTGGTGCTGGACAGTAATTGTCACGGAATCCGATAAGGAATCCATGCCCAGGCTATCTGTAACGATTAACTCAAAAACTATCTCACTCGATAAAAGAGGCGCGGTAAAACTTGGCCTGAACGCGTTTGGGTTGCTCAGAAGAACTACAGGCCCGCTGGTCTGAGTCCACGAATACGATAGGGGGATATCTCCATTTGGATCGTAACTGCCAGTGGCGTCCAGCTTGACCACCGAACTAGTCGCAACAAACTGATCCGGACCCGCGTCTGCTACCGGTTGCGCGTTGAAAACAGTTACAACGATTTCGTCAGGAAGCGATGAATCACCAAGGCTATCGGTGACAACTAAAGAATACACCAACACACAGGGTGCTAATGGCGTGACTAGTTTTGGCGTGGCTGAACTGGGATCGTCCAGACTCACAACCGGACCGCTGGTTTGTGTCCAGGAATAAGTGAGGGGGTAGTTCTCATCAGGGTCGTAACTTTCTGTACCATCCAGAGTGATCCGAATGTATGTGCCGGCAAACCAATCATTTCCCGCGTTCGCCACTGGGATCTGATTACTGGTGATACTTTGATCGCGTTCAGAAACGACACGCAAGCTTCGGTCAAGTCCCAGGTTTTCCCTAAGCGCTTTTTTAGTGAATCCGAACGAACTCGTAAAAACAAAAGCATTTAGCAAGGCAATACATGCTAATAACTGCAATAAAGTACCGATGTTCCTTTTCATGCCGTCCGCTCACAATTTTGTCATCGCAAGTTTTATCACACAAACGAAGACGAAGGATATAAGCATTGGCAATTTCCTGAAATTTCAGCGATAACCATCCTACAATGCAATTAATGGTTAATCAAACAATCGACATTTCATTGACCTGAATCGGAAGGGGAAGCTGCACGCCGCCCTTCAATGTCCATTCCATCAACACCTCAGGATCAATACCAAACGGGAGTAGCACACTTCCGCCGGCTTTTGCCAGCAATACCATGTACTTGTGCAGATCTACCGATTGCGGATCGACTTTTCCGCTCAATTCCCAGGCGCGCACGTCCGGTTCGCCCCGCATGAAGAGAAAACGCACGCGCTGGCCGGGCCGGATTTGCGTGCCGGCGCTTTCCAACTGCCGCGCCGCGCGGACTGCCGCGGTCGCGCTTTTGTAGGCATCCAGGGCGTAGCTGACCTTACCGTTGATCACCAGCAAATCCAACGGCACGCGGCCGGTTTTCAGCGCTTCCAACGCGTCCTGGTACACACTCAGCGCTGACCTGAGCGCATCGGGCAGGTCAGCGCGGGTTTTGGCTTGCCCAAGGCAGGTAATCATGTCTGTTTGCACCTGCCCAATCCAACGCGGAGTATCCCTGCGGCGGGCTTCCAGGCCGCGTATTTTGATTTCACCGCTCTGGAACACGCCAAAATAGCGGTTTGCAATCGGGATGCGCGCGTCCGTTTTGGAGGGCAGGAACGCCACCCAGCGCAAAACGCCGTCCAGCGCGATTGCCAGCCCGGTGCGGTCGACGATCTTGCGCATGACTTCCTCAAAATGCTCGGGTCTGCTGCAGCCTTTCTTTTTAAGCCAGAGCGCGTCCACATACATCTGCAGCACTTCAAAACCTTCTTCCTCAGCTACCTCTTTGGCGCGCATCAGCACTTCGCGCCCGCCTTTGGTTACCGCCTCATGGGCTTCAATGCGTCCATAGCGAGCATTCTTGTAGCCGAGAAAGCCAAAACAAACCACTAAAAGCCATTTGAGCGCGGATGAGCGCGCTTTGAGCGTTTTTGCCATGGGATGGTCGGGCGGGTAAGAGCGCGTTTTTGTCTTCAGCGCCACGCGTTTTTCGTAGATTGGTTTGAGCGTGAGCTGAACCACGCCCAGTTCTTCGCTGGCGGGCGTCAGTCCATCCGGCAGGGGAACTTCGGGTGAAATATTGCCGCGGATGATGACGGCGGGATACATAGAAACAAAGTCAACTTCCCCCACATCACTGTGCAGTCCCAACTTTGGCTGGTAGATCATCCCGCCGCGATCCGCCTGAATGAGCTGCATGCCGCTCTTGAATTCTTCCACCTGACGTTTCTGGTAAGGCACCAGGATGTCCTTTTCCAGCGCGGTGATGACCTGCATAGCGGAAATGCCCTGACCGGGCGAGACACGCGCGGCTTTTTCGATGGGCAGCGTGGTAACGCGCGCC
>CAZPWL010000055.1:0-11085 GCA_964590535.1 uncultured Anaerolineaceae bacterium | reverse complement strand
TTTGCCGCCCAGCACAAAGCCCGGATTGGTTGGCGAGATGAGCATGCGCGCCAGGGTTCCTGCCCGGCTTTCGACCAGCAGCGAGCGTCCGCCAAAGGACACGGTATACATCAGAAACAGCATTGCCATGCCCGGCGCAAGGTAAGCCAGAATGTCAAATTGCGCTCCGCTGCCTTCCACCGTATTGGCATTGAGCTTGATGGAAGCGCTGCCGCTCGTGTTCCCGACCACTTCCCGGCCTACTTCGGCGCCCATCAAGGCGGCTTCCTGCGGTTGGATGGCTCCCGAAGCAAGCAGCTGGCTGACAATCAGGGTGCCAGAGACCTTCCCGATTTCCACCTGGTTCAGGAAGCTTTCCAGTATTGAGCGCGCGATGCCCGTGGAGGTCGGGCGGGTGGGGTTCTGGTAGAACTCCACCGCGGCAACATCTCCGCCGCTGTCTAGAGAAAAGATGCTTTGGGAAAAGCCCTCCGGGACGACAATCGCCGCTGCCAGCTTGTCCGCGTCCACCAACGCGCGCGCCTCAGCCGGGTCAGTCAGAATTTGCGTGGAAATGAGTTCATTGAGTTTTACTGAGGTAAACACATCCTCCAGCACCTGACCTAATTCTCCGCTGTCCTGATTCACAATTGCCAGGGGAATCTGACTGATTCCAAGCTGCGTAGAGCCGGAAAAGCGTCCGGTGAGCGCCCCCATGCCCAGCGTCAGCGCGAACGGCGCCAGCAGCATAAAAACCAGACCGGCTGGATCGCGAAAGATCAAGCGCAGGTCTTTAAACGCAATGAGGAAAAATTTGCGCAGGTTCATAGCTTCAATCCCTTAACGCGCGCCCGGTCAGATGCAGGAAAACAGCCTCGAGGTTAGGTTCGCGCATGTCTATTGAATGGATCTTGATGCCCAGCTCGTTGGCGCGTGAGACCACCGGCGCCAGCAGTTCCTCCGCGGAAGGCGTTACCAGCGCGACGGTATGGTCGCTCGGGTTCGCCTGCAAAACACCGTTGAGGGTTTTCAGCGCCTGTGCCAGGTGCTCTGCGTCCTCATTTTCACCAAGGTGCAGGATTAGTGTGTCCATCTCCCCCACCTTGGCGGTCAGCTCGCTTTGGGTGCCGAGGGCAATCAGCTTACCGTGGTCAATAATTCCAACCCGGTCCGAGAGTTCTTGCGCTTCTTCCATGTAGTGTGTGGTGTACAGAATGGTCATGCCGGCTTTGTTCAGGGACTTGACCGAATCGAGGATCGCCCGGCGGGACTGTGGGTCGATGCCAACGGTTGGTTCGTCCATAAACAGCAGGCGCGGCTTGTGCATCAGCCCGACGGCGATATTTACGCGGCGCTTCATCCCGCCGCTGTAGGTTTTGATGCGCTCTTTGGCACGGTCCGCTAACCCGATTTGTTCCAGCAGCTCCTTCACGCGCGTTTTCAACGCGCCGCCGGAGAGACCATACATCTCGCCCCAGAAATTCAGATTCTCAAGCGCGGTCATATCGTCATACAAGGCGATTTCCTGCGGCACCACCCCTATCAAGCGTTTAACCTCCATCGGGTTTTTAGTCACGGAATACCCAAGGATAGACGCGTCGCCTGCGCTTGGCGAGAACAGCGTGGAAAGAATTGAGATCGTGGTGGTTTTACCAGCTCCATTCGGACCGAGCAGGCTGAAGATTTCACCTTCCTGAATATCAAAGGAAATATCGTCCACGGCAAGTTTTTCGCCATACTTTTTAACCAGATTACGGACTTCTAACATCGTGCCCACGATGTACCTCCAAAGCTTTAGTGATACGCAATAACATACAGGAAAGAACGGAAATATTATGCGAATTTTACCTCAAAGTTAAAGGTAAACAACCACAAGACGCAGCTTCGCGGAATGCGGGGGTGCATCCGGTAAAGAAAGGAAATGTTTCGGATGGAGAAGCGCTCTTTAGGGTTCGGGGTCCTGCTCCAGCAGCCCGTAGTAAGGATAGATACCCTGACTGGCAAGCCCTTCAATGACATCGGGGCTTAGCATTTCAACGGCATGGTAATGCAGACCAAAGCGGCGTTGAATTTCCGAAATCGAACCGGCTTTTTCCGCTGCCCGAATGATTTCGTCGCATTTGCTTTCGTTGTATGTCGTACGCAGCGCCGCGCGGAATTCATCCAGCAGCGCCTGCCTTCTGTGCGGGTCAGCGGGAAGCGAAAAACGCATTCCAGAATATTTCCGGTCGTAGGCTTCGCAAATTTTTTCACTGCTTAGCGCGGGGTATGTGCTGCGGAAAACAACCAATTCCTGATCCAGCTTTTTTCGGGGGACAGCTGTGGTCTTGGGGTAACCCAGGCTGAGGAGCAGCACCGGGGCAGCCAACATGGGAAGTTTATAAAGTTCGGCGATAGCGGGAATGCATTCCAGGATGGTACCGACATAGCAGCCGCCAATGCCGTAGAGCCAGGCAGCGGTTTCGATGCTTTGCGCGGCGCAGACAATATCTTCCATGGCAATGGTGAAATGGCGGAAGCTCTTATTGCAGGTAAATGGCGCGTTGTTCTTGCGGCTGTAGACCGCCAGCTTATGCCAGTCTAACAGGAAGATTAGATTCACCGGTGCTTGCGCGATGAAGCTTTGACTGCCGCAGAGCTGCGCCAGCTGTTGGTTCTTCAGCCGGTTCTTTTCCACAATGATGGAATAAGGCTGCAAATTGCCGCCCGTGGCGCTATTCACCCCGGCTGCCAGGATTTCATAGAGGATCTCCTCGGGAATCGGCTCCTCTTTGTAATTACGCACAGATTGGCGCGCCTGCATCAACCCGACGGCCCAATCCGCTTTATCTAAATCTCTCTGCATCCTTATACCTCGCTGCTCTTACTCCTCTATTTTAATGGATAAAAGCAGTAATTAGGGCAGCAAAAACAATTGCGACCCTGAATTTATGTGAATTTACCGCATTTTGCGGTCAGTACACAGAATTAATGGAACACAAATGCATTATTCCACAGAATCCCGGGAATATTTCTCGTCCAGTTTGGCCAGCAGGTAAGAAACAAGCCCGCCCGCCGTAAAGAGCAGCGCGCAAGCAGCGATCATACCCAAACCGCTTACGCCTGCAGGGATGATGGCCAGCGTGGACCCGACCACGATGCCCAGGATAATATGGTACATGAGCGTGTAATACTTCTTGAATAGCCAGGATACCAGTTTGGCAAACAGGAGCACGCAGGCCAGCCCGCCCAGCGCCAGGGGAATGATGACCCCAAAGTCCAGCCGGCTGATCCCGCTGGCCATGGGTTCATACAAGCCGAGGTAAATCAGGAAATTCGACGGGCTCATGCCCGGAACGACCACGCCCAATCCAATCATCGCGCCGCTCAGCAGCCAGCTGCCAAAGTTTTGCGCAATCTGCACGCTGCGGATCGTTTGCAGCCAGCGCATCAGAAACAGCGTTCCCAGCGCGACAGCCGCCAGCAAAGCCCAGTGCCAGCTTTTGCGGCCTTGTTTCCCGGAGGCTTTGATGAGCGAGGGGAAGGTGCCGGCAATAAAGCCAATGAATAACCAGGTGAACTGCGCCGGATAGTGCCCAAAAGCCCACTCAACCACTTTGGAAAACGCGAGCACGCCCAGAATACCGCCAATCCCAACCGGGAGAAAGTAAACCAGGTTCTTCAGGAACTTTTCACGCAGATTCCCAAGCCAGCGCATCAGGGGCTCGTAAATTCCGAACACCACCGCCAGAACGCCGCCCGAGAGGCCGGGTGTGATAAATCCAACCCCGACCAAAATGCCTTTCAGCAGCCGCAGAATCCAATCCGCGAGCGTGTTTTTTGGTTGGGTTAGAGTTTCATTGGTCATAGGTTGCTCCTGCATGCGTTGACTTAAGCCCCCCAATTATAGCCCCAAGCGCAGAGTTGGTGTTTTCGGGTTTTTTATGCCGATTAAACAAGGATGAGACCGAGTGCCCAGACCAGCAAGGCCGCAACAATAATTATCGCAAAGCGGCCTGCCGTGCGTTTATCGTCCGGGTTCTTCCAGGAGTAGCGTTTGGAAAGGAGGATAACCAGAATATTGATCAGATACACCACAGGAATGACGCTGCTGACCAGGATGAAAATGAGCGGGTCCGCCATCTCGTTCCTGCTCAAAACGGCGTAGCCAATCATGGCGATGACCCAGATGATCCCGCCAAGATAACCCGGCGCGGTCTTAATCCCGTGCGCCTTGCGCAAGCGCGCGACAAATATGCCAAGCAGCAAAATTAGCGCCAGGCAGCCGGCTAATAACCAGAACGCGCTCAATGCAGATCTCATAGATTTCCTCCGGGAATGCCTCGGACCTAATTATACCCATCTTATTCATCACACCCAGCGGATACAAAGCTTGTATAAAAGCCTGAAATCAGCGCCGCATTGTGCTACACTGACTTCACCAACCGTCCACAGATTTTCGATTGCTCACAAAGAGGTGCCCGATGAACCAATTGCCCGTAAAAAAATGGGTCTGTAATGTATGTGGTTTCTCCTCCGCAGGCGCTGAACCCCCGGATGCCTGCCCGCAGTGCGGGACTGACCGCGACCACTTTGAAGCAGTTCACCCGGATGGCAAACGTTACCTGATTATTGGCGCAGGCATTGCTGGCGTCAGCGCGGCCGACGCGCTTCATCAGGCAGACCCCGATAGCAAAGTGGTCCTGCTCTCCGATGAAACTGAACTGCCGTACTTCCGGATGAACCTCACCCGCTACCTGGCTGGAGAGCTGGACAGCAGTAAGCTGGATCTCCACTCGCGGGCCTGGTACCTGGAAAACCATATCGAGTTGCACCTCAACACCAAAGTGGTTGATATTGACGCCCAAGCGCAGCGGGTGTTCAGCGCGGATGGGCACAGCTACGAATACGACGCGCTTATCATGACCACGGGTGCCTCACCCTTTATGCCCCCCTTCCCAGGCGCTGATTTGGCGGGCGTGCAAACCCTGCGCACCCTGCGCGACGCGAATGCCGTCCTGTCTGTCTGCACCAGACCCGTCAATGTGGTCTGCATTGGCGGGGGTTTGCTCGGTTTGGAGGTGGCTGGTGCCATATCGCGGCGCGGCGCGCAAGTGAGTTTGGTGGAAAGCTTGCCGTGGCTGCTCCCAAGGCAGCTGGACCAGGCTTCCAGCCGCATCCTGCAGCAAAAAATCGAAGCCATGGGCATCAAGGTATACACCGGTGCCAAGACCAAAGCGCTGTTGGGTGAAGAACACGTCGAGAGCGTAGAACTGGAAAGTGGCACGCTGCTGCCCGCGGATCTGGTGATCATCAGCGCGGGCGTGAGCGCCAACCTGGAACTCGCGCGCAAAGCTGGGCTTGCGGTAAACCGCGGTATGCTCGTCGATGATGCCATGCGCACGTCCGACCCGCACATTTTCGCCGCTGGTGATGACACTGAACATCAGGGACGCATGTACGGGTTGTGGGTGCCTGCCAAAAGCCAGGGCAGCATCGCGGGCTATTCCGCGGCGGGCAAACCAGCCAAATTCGCTGGGGACCCGCCCTCCGCGCGCCTGAAAGTGCTGGGTATCGACCTGTTTAGCATTGGTCAGATTAACCCTGCCGAAAGCGGAGATGTGCTGCTTGTGGATGAAAACAACGGTAACTACGCCAGCTTCCTTTTCCGCAAGGGCGTGCTTATCGGGTCCATTTTGCTGGGGGATGCTTCTTTGGCGGCGAGTGTGAAGAACGCAGTGGAAGCACAAAAGGATTACAGTGCTGAACTGGCAGGCGGCGTCAGCGGCTCCGCGTTTACAAAGGTTTTGAAAGCCTGAAAACTTACGGATAAAACAGGCAGAGGTTCAGCGACCCTGCCTGTTTTTTTTTGTCCCCATCGAAATTTACAAACGGCGCAGAACAACCCCGGGGCGGGAAGGGCGCAATTCCAGGGCACCTTCCGGAAGGTGGTAAAGCCGGGAAAGGCTTTCGGCGGTCAGCAATTCCGTTGGCGCACCCACTTTCACCGAGCCGCTGCCGTCCACCAGGACGGTTTCATCGCTGATTGCCAGGGCAATTTCCGGGTCGTGGGTGGTCATCAGGATAGTGGTGCCGTCTTTGCGCAAATCAGACAAAGTCTGCATCAGGCGGTACTTGTTGCCCAGGTCCAGGTGCGCGCTGGGTTCGTCCAGCAAGAGCACGCGCGGTTCTTGCGCCAGGGCGCGCGCGATGAGCACCAATTGTCCCTCGCCTCCGCTGAGTTGGTCCACATATGCGCTGCCCAGGTCTGGGATGCCCGCCCGAACGAGCGCCTGACGCGCCGCTTGTACGTCCATCTCTCCCGGCGCGCCAAACAGCGCCAGATGCGGCGCGCGGCCAAACAGGACATACTCCAGCACTGTATAAGAATACGGCTGCCGCTCGGTTTGCGGCACCAAAGAAATGCGCCGACCAATTTCTGCGCGTGAATATACCCGCAGCGGACGGTTTTCCAGCAGCACCTGCCCGGCTGAAGGCTGCAGCCAACCCAAAGCCATGTAAAGAAGGGTCGTTTTTCCTATTCCGTTAGGTCCCAGAATTACCGTCAGGGTGCCGCGCCGCAGCTGGTAGTTCAAATCAGTGAAAATCTTCCGGCTGCGGGTATACCCGAAGGCAACATGTTCAAAACTAAGCAGGCTGGCGCTCATGCGCGCACCCCCTTGCCCAAACCGCGCGCCATCAGCACGATAAAAATCGCCGCTCCCAACAGCGAGGTCAGAATACCAAGCGGGATCTCCCCGGACATGAGCGTGCGCGCCAGATCATCACAAATGACCCCAAACGCCCCTCCCAAGAGGATGGCAGCCGGCAGATTACGGCGCGTATCCGAGCCGACCAGACGCCTTGCGATGTGCGGAATAATCAAGCCAATCCAGCCGACCATTCCTGCCACTGAAATAATCGCCGAGGTCGCCAGGACCGCCGCGATCATCATCACCAGCCTCTCGCGCCGGGGCGCCGCGCCGAGCGAAAAGGCTGTGGTCTCATCCAGCGCCAGCAGGTTCAGCCGCCAGCGAAAAGCGAAGATGACTGCTAATCCCAGCAGGCAGGCAGGCAAAACCGCCAGAAATTTACTCCAGGTAAGGCTGGCGAGCCCGCCCAACATCCAAAAGGTAATTTCTGGCAGTTGGCGCAGTGGATCAGCCAGATACTTGACAATCCCCAGACCGGCGGAAAACAGCGCGGAGACCGCGATGCCTGCCAGAATCAAGCGCAGCAGCCAGCTCCCCACGCGGATTCGCCGCGCGAGCAGGTACGAAAAACCCAGACCAGCGAAGGCAAAGAGCGCGGCCATCCCCTGTACAGCAGCGACCGAAGCGGAAAAAAACACGATTGCCAGCGCCGCGCCAAAAGCCGCCCCCTGGGAAACGCCCAGAAAACCGGGTTCGACCAGGGGGTTGGCAAAAATCATTTGAAAGACTGTCCCTGAAGCCGCCAGCACCATGCCTAACAGCAGGGAGGTCAGCAGGCGCGGCAGGCGCACATTCAGCACCAGCCGCTGGGCCAGCAGGTTATCCCGCAGTTGTTCTATGCGCAGCAAGCCTACCTGGGGATAGCGCCCCAGAAAAACCGACAAAACCAAGATTAGAACGAGCGCAGCAGCCAACAAAGCCCACACCCAGGCTTTCTGGGTTCGTTCCGGCTGGGCTTTCAGAAGGGAGGCGTCTTCGTTCAATCCAGGTCTCCTTGGGTAATCGGCAGGATGTTCGCGTCGTATGTGGCCGCGTTCATGCCGTAAGCGGACTGATAGAATGCGCGCGCGGTTTGCAGAGTGTCCACCTGACCGAACTCAGAGGGGTGCAGCAGGCTTGCCAGCCACTGCAGTCCCAGCAGCCAACGCGTGTCGGGTTGGTCCCAGCTGTAAATATCCTTGGGGAAACCGTACAGGTTGCCATCTTTCACAGCGCGCAGCAGCTGCCATTGGGGGTCCATCTTCAAGCTTGCGGTAACGCTGCTTGGGTCTTGCGAGTAAGAGATTACCAGGATCACATCCGGATCCCAAGCCGCGACCTGTTCGATCGTGACTTGCGCCCAGCCGTTACCCAGGTTGGCATCTTTCCAGACCGGGCTGCCGCCTGCCAGCTCAACCAGGCGGGTTTGCATCCAGCTCGTCGGCGGAACGTCAAACGCCACTGCGCCGTCCTTATCGGAGTACTGCAGAACGAGGACGTTCGGCTTTAAGGCTGCCGCGGGCACTTTCTGGTTAATCTCGTCCACAGCGCCCTGGTAAAGCTGGATGAGCTCCTGCGCGCGCGCTTCATTGCCAAAAATCTTACCGACCACAGCCAAGTCGCGCGCGTATTGTTCGGGAGTCTCAAAATCCAGATATAGGACGGGAATATTCAGCGCATCAATTGGAGCGCCGTATTTTTCAGCCTGGGAGCTCTTGAGCAGCACCAGGTCAGGTTCAGCAGTGACAAACTGTTCCACGCCGGCGTCGCGCTGCAGGAATGCCTTTTCCGGGTACTTCGGGTCCAGCAGCTGGATGAAGTTCACATCGCCCTGAACAGCATCCTCAAACGCGACAACCCGCTCTTTGGCTTCCGGGAACATGTACAGCGCGTCCAGGATCATCAGCGAGGCTTTGCCCGTCACCGCGATGCGCTGGGGAAGCTTGTCCAGTTTTACTTCCCGACCCAGCGCGTCTGTCACTGTGATGGGCTCGGCAGCCTGGGGCGCCTGCGTTGGGGCGGTTTGCGCGCACGCCGCTAAGAGTAAGGTGAAGAGAAGGAATAAAGTGGTGAAATGTTTCATAGTTAACTCCCGGCAATCTGAGTGTTTTGCATATCAATTAAGAATGCCAAAATGTTCTGAATTTGCGTTTGCCTAAATTTCCGCACCTGCGTTTCGAAAGCCGAACCAGTCAGGTTCAATTCGTTTTGGGCTCTCAACCATCCCTCCGCCGTACTGATTTGCTTCGTGTAGAGCGCGGCGCGTTCTTCCGCGTTCAGGTCGGCAAAGAAGAAAAACTTCGCGAACCACTCCTGCCGGAACTCGCGCGGGGAAAGCACTGGGGCGCGCAGCCAGCGCGAGAAATCAGATTCACCCTGCGGCGTGAGAGCGAATACTTTTCTGGAAGGCGCGTTTTCCCCGCTTTCAAGCTGAGAGGTAAGCAGACCGTTCGTTTCGAGTTTATTCAGCGCGGCGTATAAGCGGCCGGGTTTGACTTTCCAGATAATCCCCAGGTTCTTATCCCATTTTTGCAGGATGTCATATCCGTGCTGAGGCTTTTGAGAAATCAAACCCAATAAAGCGTATTCAAGATGTAAAGGTAAAGCAGATCTTGGGGACATGCCGCATCCTCACTATTCACGTTATGAATAGTGAGGATTTTATCACAATCCAGGACCTTGGGAAACAACGCAGTCAAAAATTGCGTCCCGCGAAAGAGCGCGTCAGCGCCGGAAAGCTTGCTGATAAACCGCCAGCACGCGGTCGCGCGCCAGGTTGTGCTCCACAATCGGTAGTGGATAATCCACCCCGACCCGGCAACTGGCGTCTTTCTCTTGTTCTGCCGGCATTTCCCAGGGAGTATGGATGTATTTATCCGCTAAGCCGCTAAGCTCTGGCACCCAACGGCGCACATACGCCCCCAGCGGGTCAAATTTCAATCCCTGCAGGATGGGGTTAAAGACGCGGAAATACGGCGCGGCATCCGTGCCGGTGCCCGCCGTCCACTGCCAGCCGCCATTATTAGAAGCCGGGTCGCCGTCCACCAGTTGGCGCATGAACCACGCCTCGCCTTCCTGCCAGTTTATCAGCAGGTGTTTGACCAGAAAAGAGGCGCAAATCATGCGGGCGCGGTTGTGCATCCAACCCAGGCTTGCCAGCTGGCGCATCCCGGCATCCACCACAGGGTAGCCAGTTTGCCCGGACTGCCAGGCAGCCAGGTCCTGCGGGGCGGTTCGCCAGTGGATTTCACTACCAGCCGGGATGAAAGTCCCAGTCAGCACGCGCGGAAAATGGGTGAGAATGGACAGGTAAAACTCGCGCCAGATCAGCTCGTTCAGCCAGGTTTCCGCTCCAGCGCGCGCGCCGTCCGTTGGCGCGTCGGCCAATGCTCCGCGGGCTGCCTGTGCCGCCTGGCGCGCGGAGAGCATCCCAAAACGCAGATACGGCGAAAGCGCGGAGGTGCCGTCCAGGTCCACGCGGTCGCGGTGCTCTTTGTAGGCGTATATGGGTCCATCCAGGAACGCATCCAAACGGCGCTGGGCTTCCTGTTCACCAGCCGGGAAGTTGGCAAGGGCGGGCAGCTCTGGCAGGTCTTCAGAAGCAAGAGCTGGCAGCGGCGGGAGCGAGAGGGGCTTGCGGGCGCGTTGGGTTGGCGGGGGGAGGGCTTTCCAGGCGCGGCTGAAGGGCGTGAACACGGTGTAGGGCGTTCCATCGGCTTTCAGCACAGACCCAAGCGCCTGCGCGCCCACTCCGGGCAGCAAGCTGAGCCTGGCGCGACTGCCGACCAAACGGTCGCGTTCGCGCGCGTACGGAGAGGCATCCTCCTCCGCAAAGATAGGCAGCCCGCCCAACTCCTCCGCCAGGCGCGGCAGTTCGTTAACGGGGTAGCCGCTGCGGATGAGCAGCCCGGAGCCCAAAGCACGCAGGTCTTCCGCCAGCGCGCGCAAGCCGGAAAATAGGAAGGCCTGCCGGCGCTCGGCGGGCTTCGCGAGTAATTTGGGGTCCGGGACAAAAACCGGGACGAAGGCGCCGCCGGCATCGAGCGCGGCTTGGAGGGCAAGGTTGTCAGTCAGTCTCAAATCCCGGCGTATCCACCAGATGGCCATGAGCGTCCTTTCGCGTTGCAGCGGTGTGTGTGCGCTAATTTTACCCGACGAGGGGGTAAAGCCATGTCAATTTCTCTGCGCGGTCTGATGTGTCGATTGAAAAGAAATAATATAATTACACATTATTACTACTCATTTAACAAAGATATTGCAGAACCGCTCGGAAATACCTTGCCAGTTGAGAATTGGGGGTCATGGTAAAACAAAAAATCTTTATTGGTAGATTCATGTATAATACTGAGAATATTCGTTATTGAATTCTTAAACATTATATTTAGGAGGGAACAATGAACAAAACCATTCTTTTAGTTCTGGTAATTCTTGTCAT
>CAZPWL010000054.1:0-11173 GCA_964590535.1 uncultured Anaerolineaceae bacterium | reverse complement strand
CGTTCACCGTGTCAAAGCGCTGACCAGGGTCCTCGTTCGGGAGCAGCCAGATGTATATCGTTCCGTCCACCGGCGCCAGGAGCGGCGTCCCCACCAGGGTTGGGTAGCTTGAGGAGGGCTCAGGGATGATATCCCAGGCGGGATAGAAAACGCCGTTGCGTGCATGCCCGTCCGCGACGCAGGCAGGCTCTACTTCATCAGGGAAAATCCAACGCAAAAAGGGGAACTGCACGTAGGGACCCAGCGCGAGCGTCTGGCTGCCGTTCTGGGTGGGTTCACCTTCTGGCGAAAGCGCTTCGATGCTGAGGGTCAGCGGCTCCGAGGGAATGAGGAGCGCGCCGCCTTCCAGATTGCTGCTCACGGAAAGGTATTTCGCGTCCGTCAATTCGAAACAGGTATCGCCTTCCATGTCTTCCGCGGGTACGCCAGTTTCAATTGTTTCCCCCGCGCGGCTGAGGGATGCCTGCAAGCGCAAATCCTCAAGGTCAGAGTGTTTGCCCTGGTACTGCACGCACACAACTGTACCGTGGGTGCCTTTGCCAGTCAGCGCCGCGGAAAAGGTTTGCAGTTTATGGGTCGCTCCAGAATAATCTCCTCCCTGCAGGGGAAAGCAGCCGGTCAGGGAGATTGCCAGCAGCAATCCCATGACGGACCCAAGCAGTGCCACAAAAGAATTTTTGAAGGGATTATTCATCGGAAATCGATTTATGCTTGTTCGGCAGGAAACAAGAGGCAGAACGCTTTTCCTGCATTAAGAATTGCTGGCCTCTTTGGATGATACTGCAATTATACTTAAGCTTCAAAAATTAGACTGGAGCGGATATCGGCTTGGTGATGAGTCTGGAACGTCAAAAGCCAGAATAAGCGCGGCAGGATGATCAAGGCACCACAGGCGAGGTCCTGCGGGTGAGCAAGAAGTGGAAAGAAAAACAAGATGCAGAAGACACATACACGCGCGATAATATTCGCCCTCCTGGCTGCAGCGCTCTACGCCCTCAGCGCGCCGCTCTCGAAGCTTTTGCTCGCCGACCTGCCGCCGGCAATGATGGCGGCTTTACTATACCTCGGAGCCGGGCTGGGTATGTTTATTATAGGCGCGCTAAACCGGAGAACCCAAAAAACTCGCCCAGACAACAAGCTCGGCCGCCCAGAATTGCCATACGTTATCGGGATGATTCTTCTCGATATTGCCGCCCCACTGCTGCTGATGAACGGCCTGGCGCGCACAAGCCCAGCCAATGCCTCGCTGCTGAATAACTTTGAGATTGTCGCTACCACCCTGATTGCGCTCCTCTGGTTTGGGGAATTTGTCTCCCGCCGCTTATGGGCCGCCATCGCCCTGATTACCGCTGCCAGCATCCTGCTGACCGTGCAGGACGCAGGCAGCCTGCAATTTTCCACCGGCTCACTTTTGGTTTTGGCCGCTTGCGTCTGTTGGGGCTTGGAAAACAACCTAACGCGCAAACTTTCTGTCAAAGATCCCTTGCAGGTGGTCG
Organism: uncultured Anaerolineaceae bacterium; assembly: GCA_964590535.1. Taxonomy (GTDB): domain Bacteria; phylum Chloroflexota; class Anaerolineae; order Anaerolineales; family Anaerolineaceae; genus Mesolinea. Next base: position 9,677 of record CAZPWL010000054.1, on the reverse strand, counting down.
TCATCAAAGGCTTTGGTTCAGGCAGCGGCGCTATGCTAATTGCGGTCTTGCTTCACCAGACCCACTGGTACCTGCCGGGCGTGCTCGGGGCTTTGGCGCTGGGTTTTGTAGCCTATGGGCTAAGCATCTACTTCTATATCAGCGCTCAGCGGCAGCTTGGAGCCGCCAGAACCAGCGCTTTTTATGCCGCGGCACCCTTTTTTGGCGTGGCGCTTTCCTTCCTGATTTTCCGAACGCCGCCTTCCCCGCTCTTCCTGGCCGCATTGGCAGTCATGCTGCTGGGGACCTATTTCACAATCAATGAGAAGCACATCCACTTACACCTTCACCCGGCTGAGACGCATACCCACGCGCACAACCATACGGATGGGCATCACACGCACACTCACGAGCCCATGCCGAAAGGCGAACACAGCCACGAGCATACACACGAAGCCCAGGAGCACAGGCACAGCCACCTCCCGGATGAGCATCACCAGCACGAGCATTAGGTTTTCTGGCAGGATAGGGCGGTAATGCAGACCAGGATGTTAATCTAGCCCAAGCGCAAAAGGAGAAGATAAACAATATTTAAGAGGGATTACCAGCTTTCTGGACAATGAAACGATTTTAGCAATTCAGTACAACTTGTTCGCTTATCGATGCTCAACTAACTTTTTGAGAGCTTTCAATTGGTTTCCAAAAGATAATCCCTCAAATGGAACTTTATAGTGCTTAATCAAAGGGGTCAAATATTCACGATAATGCAAGCCTGCCAGAAAGATGAATTCATCATTCGCCAAACTTGCCAATTTCGACAACTTAGTCAGGACACCTGTCGCCCACAATTTCCTCTCAGATACCGACATGGCATTTAGTGTCATCTCATAAGGTGCAATATGATCATCCAAGTTGAGAAGGCCATATTTCGCAGAGAGAATGTAAATCGCATCAGGCTTTAATTTCCTCGCATACGCGAGATTTTTCGTAAAAAGATCACTGATATATAGGTCCTTTGCTTTAGCAGGACGATCCAATTTAGTTTTGACGCAAGAAATTAATACAATACGTTTCATAAATTCACCATTTCACAACAATCCATTAAAGGACAGGAGAGGCAATCAGGGGCGGTAGCATGGCACCACTTACGGCCGATCGACCAGAGAGGGCCGTCAATCGACCCGGGAAACGAAGGGTTGAGCCATTGAGCTGCGGAGGTCGCCTCTTCGACACTAATCGCCGCGGAAACACCCAATCGATAGAGAACACGCATAGTATGAACATCGGGTTTGATATCCATTCTATCGTGATCAATAAAGGTGAAATCATAAGTGCCTTCCAGGAGTATCAAGGCCATATTCGCTATTCCACTACCTACGCCGTGGATTGTGAGGAGATCCTTCTTCACATCCATCGCACTGCGGGATTTCCAGATTCTTTCAGCATTACCTTCAAAACGATTGACCACAATTCTTGTGATATCGCTGAATGTGCGGGGGGCATCGTTGATGTAACGTGGCTTTTTGGGGAGGGCATTGAAAATGGCGGTAAATTTCTCCAAACCCATTGCGTAGAACTGGCAAGGATCATAGTGACCGACCTGTTGGAAGATCCAGTAGGGAATCGTCCAGATGACTTCAGCTTTGGTGCCACGATCAAGACAACAGGCCGAGATGAAGGCGAAGGGGTTATCACGTATGAGACGAAGGGCTTCAGGGTAAAGGGCTGGTGTTAGCTCTTCCTGAGTTATCAAGGGTTTATAACGCATTAGTGCAGCGAAAATAGCTTGACGGTCGAGCATTTATGCCTCCAAACTCCTGAATTGTTTGGAACTCTAGAATGTGTGAATGTGCGCTAAGTGTTTTCAGACATTATAGCACCTGCACGCCTGAGAGCCCCCACTAGGCCTGAAAAAACGGGATTCCAACGGAGTAATAATACAAACGCCAGCGTTAATCAGAGGTGGTGGAATATCCAGGGAGTTCGTTCTTGCGTGGTCTCACGACCGCGGAAGCAGCATAACCGAAGGCCTCCCGCTCCATAATAAGCGTGTTCCCAGATAATTATGCCAATGCGCTCCTGTGGGTTTTACCCCAATCCTCTTCCTTTAAGTAACGCAGCGCGAGATGGCCGAGAATTCACAACAGATATCGGCTCGTGTTGTCTGCCTTCCCCAGCTACTTACTCAATATCGGTATCGCCGTCGCGTATTCATAGTCTATGCGCACATTCGAAAATCCCATATCAAGCCAGCTTTGGAAAGGAACAATAGCATAAACCATGTAGGAATAATTGCTATTGTCCACCTGAGTGTTCAGGAACTGGGTGGTTGAGATTGCATCCCACGCAGGCATCACGCCAACAATTCCCGTGTTTATGCCAGCCTGCACGGCAAATCCACCCGCCCCATCTCCGCGCGCGAAATTAAGAATGATGTCCTTGGACGGATTGCCATCAAAGACGTAGAGTGTCAACTTGGTGATGTTCGCGCCGTGAGGAAGCGTCACACCAGCCACCATAGTGCATACCCCAGGGCTTTGATTGACAATCGTGTTACCAGAGTAACTGCATTGATCGGCGGGGGAGAGCGGGCGGAACTGATATGGGCTGAGCATGACAAAACCAGGTCCACCAGGAACGTCATAGACAGATGATATATCGCCTTCCAGCCCCAGATACGACCGCGAGGTCAAGCCGCCCTCGCCCTCATCCTGGGCGGAGACATAGGCATAACCAGAAACCACCAGCAAAATTGAAATCAGCAGTACCACAATGACTGAATGGTACGTTTTGTTTGACCGCATCAGAGCCTCCTTCAGAGAGCGTGGACAATAGATGCGTTAATTATCGATAAATTTTGTATGATTTCAAATCATTGTGAAAGCTTCCCAAACGGAAAAGAACTGTATTTGAACAAAGGATTAAGTCCTAAGGAGTTATGAGCTGCGGCAGATTGGAACGATCTACGCTAAAAAGCAAGGTGCAGCTTAGCAAGCGAAACAATTGTCTTCCTTATGTTTCCCCCGTTAAACAAAAAATGAGCGCGCAGGGGCTCGAACCCTGAACCAATGGCTTAAAAGGCCACTGCTCTACCATTGAGCTACGCGCCCGACAGGGCATTATTTTAGCACGCCCCCCCGCCTAAGTCAACCGATTTTCCTGCCTAGGTGTTATCATTAATGCTTATGAACCTGTGGTTTATCCTCCCGCTTCACTGTGCGATCATATCCACAAGCACATCAAGTACAAAGCCCGGCTCCGCATGCAATTTACCCTTTGCACTTCAGCCTAATCCAAACGCCACCCCTAAAGGAGCGACCCCATGACCCACACAAAAATCAACAAACCTTTCGGTACCTGGCCGTCCCCCATCACACCGGAACTCATCGGCGCCAGCGCGCGCCTCTCTGACGTTCAATGGGCGCCCGGCTCGGACCGCCTGGTCTGGTGCCAGTCCCTCAGCGGCAAAGCCAGCCTGCTCACACAGCTTGGACCCGACGCGCCTTATGAGCTCAGCGCTGGCCTTAATCCCTCTGGTGGGGTTGGCTACGGCGGCGGCGAGTTCTGCGCCGGCGCGGACGGAGCTGTCTTCGCGGAAAAGGACGGACGCCTCTACTACGCGCCCTACGGACCCGGCAGCCCGCGCTCGCTCACTCCGGCCTTCGGGAAAAGCGCCAGCCCAAAACTTTCCCCCGCCCAAGACCGCGTCCTATTCGTTCACAGCTACGAAGAGCGCGACGTCCTGGCGCTCGTCCGCCTGGATGGGCAAAGCTGGCCGCAAGTGTTTGCTTCCGGAGCGGATTTCTACATGCAGCCGACCTGGAGCCCCAACAGCAAAGCCGCAGCCTGGGTGGAATGGGACCATCCCAACATGCCCTGGGACGGCACGCGCCTAATGTTCGCGCTGCTGGACGAGAGCGGTGAAGCTTGCGCGGAAGCGCACATCCTGGATGGCGACGAAAGCACCCCCACCTTCCAACCCGAGTTCTCCCCAGACGGGCGCTATCTTGCTTACCTGCGCAACCCAAGTGAATGGGACCAACTGGTCTTGTTCGACCTGCAAACGGGTGAAAAACGCATCCTCCTGGACGGCTTATCCCTGCTTCCGCCGGCCTGGGTGCAGGGTTCCCGTTGCCTGGCTTGGGCGGCAGATAGCAGCGCCATTTACTATCTGGAAAACCGGCAGGCAAAGGTATTCCTCCAGAAAGTCGACATTAACAGCGGCGAAACCCACCCTGTGAAAGTAGGTCCATTCACCAACCTGGACCAGCTCAGCGTTTCCGCCAGCGGCGCGCTTGCCGTGATTGCCGAATCCCCCAGCTTGCCCGCCCGCATGTTGGTGGCGCGGGACGGACAGACGCGCGTTATTGCCCGCAGCCGCGCGGATGACCTGTACTCCGACGACCTGCCCTCGGCGCAGGAAGTGGACTGGATGTCGTCCGACGGCGCGCGGGTCTACGGGAATTATTACGCCCCCGCCAACCGCAATTTCTCAGCAGAGGGGCTGCCCCCGATGGTGGTCTATATCCACGGAGGTCCCACTTCGGTGACGCGCATCGGCTTCGACCTGGATACAGCCTTCTTCACCAGCCGCGGCTATGCTTATTTGGAGGTGAATTACCGCGGCAGCACCGGTTTTGGGCGCTCCTACCGCAACGCCTTGCGCGGTAACTGGGGTAAACTCGACCTGCAGGACGCGGTGGAAGGCACGCTGGCAGTGGTGGGCATGGGCTTGGCCGACCCTTCGCGCCTCATTATCAAGGGCGGCAGCGCGGGCGGCTACACAGTCCTGAACGCGCTGATTCACTACCCGGGTCTCTTCAAAACCGGCTTGTGTTCCTATGGGGTGGCCAACCAGTTCACGATGGACATGGACACCCACAAATTCGAAGCGCACTACAACGCCTCCCTCATCGGCACGCTCCCCGAAGCCGCCCAGAAGTACCACGCCTGGTCACCAATCTTCCACGCCGACCATATTCGTGACGCGATTGCCGTCTTCCAGGGCGCGGATGACAAGGTTGTTCCGCAAAACCAAAGCGACAGCATCGTGGAAGCTCTGAAGGCCAACCGCGTGCCGCATATCTACCGCGTTTACCCGGGCGAAGGGCATGGTTTTCGGAAATCGGAGACGATTGTTGATTTTTACGAGACGATTGAGCGCTTTTTGCTTCAGCACGTAATTTTTAGCGTCTGATTTAGAGGTCGAAGAAAGGGATTTAAAAGGGAAATGAATATCAAAGAAGGCATCATTAAGGCTTCTGACGGTTTACAACTGTACATTCGCGCCTGGAGCGGCGGCCAGGCAGCCAGGGCTGTGGTTGTGTTACTCCACGGCGTGGGCGAGCACTGCCAGCGCTATGACCATGTGGCCGAGCGTTTCTGCGCGCGTGGATTCCGCGTGCTCGGTTACGACAGGCGCGGACACGGCCGCTCCGATGGTAAACAAGGGGTGATTGGCAGCGTGGACCAATTAGTCGCGGATTTTTCGCAGGTTATCGCGCTGGCCAAAACAGAAAACCCCGGGCTGCCAGTTTTCCTGTATGGGCACAGTCTGGGAGCCCTTGGCGTGCTTTACTATGCCCTGCGTGAAAAACCGGACGTGAAAGGTATTATTGCCTCCAGCCCGCCGCTGGACAGCGGCACCATCCCAGATAATCAGAAGAAACTTATCAAACTGCTTGAACCCCTTCTTCCCCATCTTGCCATACCCAGCAAGCTGGATAGAAACGCCCTTTCGCGCGACCAAGCGGTCATCGACGCCTACAGCGCTGACCCACTGGTGCACGACAAAGTAAGCGTGCGCCTCGGAGCGCACTTCGTGAACGCCCCGGAGTATATCTTTTCGCACATCAAGGAATGGCGCCTGCCGCTCTACCTTGCCCACGGAACCGAAGATCGCATCTGCCCGATAAAGGGCTCGGACCAATTTGCGCTCGCTGTGCCCATCCCGATCACCTACCAGCGCTGGGAAGGCCTTTTCCACGAGACGCACAACGAGCCGGAAAAGGAACAGGTAATTTCCACCATGCTCGCGTGGATAGACGCGCAGCTGGCTTGAACCGGCGCGAGACCTACACTCCTCTTCCTACTCTCAATATTTACAATAAGCTCTCCAGTGGGAGAGCTTGTTCGATTATTGGATACCCAAACATCAATTGGAATTTTTTTCAGAACCCAAGCGCTGATAAATAAAAAGAGCGGAGAGGGCGGGATTCGAACCCGCGATACCTCATCGGTATACTCGCTTTCCAAGCGAGCGCACTAGGCCAGCTATGCGACCTCTCCACAAGCAGAGCGCAATTATACCAGAATTTCTTGCGGATTTCGCAAGGCATTTTCAGGATTTCACGCACGGAATATTGCCCAATATTTACTTTTTCTGCCCGTAGTTCCCGCGGTCTTCCGCCTGGTTGGCAATCTGTTTTTCATCCAGCAGCGGCACCGGTCCCACCGCGCTCGCCAGCAGGTACACTTTTGCCGCGTCCTCCAAATAAACCGCGGCTTCCAACGCCTGGTCGAGATCTTTGCCAAAAGCAATCACGCCGTGGTGTTTCAGGATGACGCACAGCGCGCCGCGCGCGTATTCCACGGTCAAAACGCCCATACCCTCATCCGAGGAAATTGTGAAGGGCGCCACGTGCACTTCCTTTTGGGTCGCGTCAATCATCAGCGTCAGAAAAGCCGGCAGCACGTCCGTCACCAAACCCACCGCGTTGGCGTAGGGCTGATGCGTGTGGATGACCGCGTTCACCTCAGGCATATGCTGAAAAACATACAGCAGCGCGGAAGTGTCGGAGGAGGGACGCAGATGGCCTTCCACCACCTTGCCCTGTCCGTCCACGCGCACAATGTCGTCCGGACTCATCCCGTCATAGCGGACAGCCGAAGGCGTTACCAGGAAGCTGCCGTCGGCCAGCCTTAAAGACACATTTCCACCAGACAGGCTGACCAGACCATAATGTTCCATGGTCAGCGCGCAATCCAAAACGGCTTTCTTTTCTGCTTCGTACATAAATCAACGCTCCTTATGCGTACCCTGCGAGGGCGATTTTTTCAATCAGAAATTCCCTGGCGTGCGCGGCGCGTTCCAGGTAATCGGGTTCACCAACATGCCAATACTCAATCAACACGGGCGCGTGGAAATTAATCCGCCGCAGGGTGCTCAGCACGGCCGCGAAGTCCAGCACGCCGCTTCCCCACGGCAGGTTGTAGCTGGTTTCCGGCAGGGCGTCCCGGATGTGCAGCCCGACCAAATGCCCCTTTCCGGCTTCTAATTCGTCCAGTGGGTCAAATCCCTGCACCAGCAGGTTAGCGGCGTCGGGGTAGACCTGCAGCCAGGGGGAGTTGATGCTGCGCACAAGTTCAAGCGCCTGACGGATAGACCGGATGTGTTTGTCCACTGGCTCAATCGCCAGCATCACGCCCAGGTCACCTGCCATTTCAGCGCCGCGCGCCACGTTTTCCGCGTAACGCCGGGCGCTCTCCTCACTGGCAGGCTCGTAGTAAACATCCGAGCCTGTCAGTTGGAGCACGCGAATCCCGGATTCGACGCAGAAGTCCAGGCCTTTTTGCATTAATTCCATTGCTCTCCGCGTGACACCAGGGTCAGCGGAACCCAGCGCGTATTTGCGGTGCCCACTAAAGCACGCGGAAAACAGTCGGATGCCGCTGTCTTCAGCCGCGCGGCGGGTCTCCCGGATCTGCGCCCTGGTCCAATTGAGGCGCGCCAGTCGCTCATCACTTTCGTCCAGGCTGAGCTCGAAGGTGTCATAGCCTGCCCGGACCGCGTCCGCGAACATGGCGGGCAGCGCCTGGGGTTTCAGGGCTTTCTCATAAATCCCAATTGGAAAAGGAAGTTTAACCGGCACTATTCCTCCGACTTTTCTGCCGCTTCCGTTAATTCGCGGTAGGCCGCCAGCGGATCGGGTGCGGAAAAAAACGACCTTCCGACAATGACTGTGTCAATCCCAACCAAGCGTAAGCTGGCAATATTCCCGGCGTTCACACCGCCGTCCGCCCAGAGCGAGACGCGCTCGGGGAGCAGACTGCGGGCTTGTTGAATTTTGGTCATTGCGGCCGGGCGCAGCTTCATCCCGGCATTATCGGGCTCACTCGTAAGGAAAAGTACGTAATCCAGCTGGTCGGCAAAGTAAGCGAGTGCCTCTACGCTGGTTTTCAGGTTTAGCGCCAGCCCGGCTTGCATCCCAAGCCCGCGCAGTTTCCCCAGGAAAGTGGCAGGATAGGCTAACGCTTCCAGGTGCGCGCACAGGCTTCGGACCCCGCAGGCGTGCATGGGCTCGATGTAATCAAAGGGGTTAGTCACCATCAGGTGCGCGTCCAGTTCGCCTTTCCACATGCTGGCTATCGCCCGCACCATGTCCATGCCAAAAGTCATGCTGGGCAAAAAGTTGCCGTCCTCGATGTCCAGGTGCAAATAAGGCAGTGCCTGGATGCGCCGCAGCTCGCTGCCAATTTCAAGCAGGTTTCCGGAGGCTATAGATGGTATTATCCTCATACGTCACTTCCTTTAATTACTCTTCCGCGCCGCCGTGGAAGCACTCCAGGGCAGCCAGCGCCTTTTCGTACACCCGGAATTTCTTCCCATAAATATCAGCTTGTTCGCTGCGGGGCTTAAGATATTCGCGGATGGTAACCATTCTTGCTGCGGCATCATTGTAGTCCGCGAAAGCTCCGCAAGCAATCCCAGCGCAAATTGCCGCGCCTTTCGCGCCGAGTTCAGAACCCTGCGGGATTTCGACCGGCAAGCCCAGCGCGTCGCACATCATTTGCGCCCAGACCCCTGAGTTGCTTACTCCGCCCGAAAGCCGGGCTTTACTGAACGCGTGTCCGTCTTTGACCAGCCGGCGAACATGAAAGACTGTGGAAAACACCACGCCTTCATATACTGCGCGAATGACGTGTTCCCGCTTATCAAAACTACTGAGGTTAAAGAACGCGCCTTTCCCGCCTGAAACAGTGGCAGAATCGAACAGGTACGGTACAAAAACCGCGCTGCTCTCCTCTGGCGGGAGATTTTCCACGCAGCGGTCGCATTCTTCGTAAAGCTGCTGCCGGGTTTTGTTGCTGTTTTCCGACGCCAGGAAGTTTTCCAGAAACCACTCAAAATTGCTGGCAGAGGTCGGCGTGGATTCTTCCACCAAAAAATGCCCGGGCAGAAAAGACTGCGAGACGGAATTTGTGGTTTCCTTGTACCCGCGGCGCAGTTCGGGCGCCAGGTACTCGTTGATGGACCAGGTGCCCGCAATCAGGCAGAGCGTCTGGCCATCCAACACGCCGCTGGCAATCGCCCCGGCATCCACATCAAAGCAGCCCCCGGCTACCGGCGTCCCCTCTGCCAAACCGGTCAGAGCGGCAGCTTGCGCGCTCACACATCCCGAAATCGCGACCGGGCTGAGGCAGGGCGGCATGAGTCGGAAACAATCCTCCAAACCCAAGAGTTCGAAGAGCCTTGGGTCAAAGGCAAGGGTGTGAATGTTCATCAAGCCCCAGGAAGAAGCTTCGGTGAATTCGCAGGCGACCGAACCAGTCAGCCGCAGCCGCACAAAATCCTTAATTCCCAACACCCAGGCGCTGCGTTCAAGCACCTCCGGCGCGTTCTCTTTGAACCAGGGCAGCAGCACCGCTGGCTGCGCAGCCCAAAAACCTTGATGCGAGAATCTGAAAGCCTCTCGCTC
>CAZPWL010000053.1:0-11239 GCA_964590535.1 uncultured Anaerolineaceae bacterium | reverse complement strand
GAAAGCAGCCCGGTCTTGATTTGTTCCGGGCTAAAGCCGAGCTCTTTGCCAGCGCGCTGCGGGAACTTGGTGTTCGGTTGATGAAAAACCGCGTGGGCAAAGTCCGCAGCTGTCAATCCTGAAGCCTCCATAATCGTACGGGAGGCACTCAGAATATGCTGGAAATATGCCGGTTCGCCGGTAAAGCGCTGCCCATGCTCTGGATATACCGCGTGCGCGCGCCGCCAGAAATCCGGCGTGTCGGAAACATACGAGTAAGCCGCTTCCACGGAAGCCAACGACTCTTCCGCTGGTCCAAAAATAAAGCCGGCTCCGCCCGAAGCGGCAGTGTATTCCAACGCGTCGCCGGGTTTACCCTGGGCGGTGTCCATCCCGATTGCGAGAGCGTACTTGCCCATGCCCGAGCCAACCAGGGCTATGGCTGCCACCATTGCTTCCGAACCAGCCTTACAGGCAAACTCCCAGTCTCCCGCCTGGATGTTGACGGAAGCGCCGATGGCTTCCGCCACGATGGTGCCGCTGGGCTTGACCGCGTAGGGGTGCGATTCAGACCCTACCCACACAGCGCGCAGCTGCAGGGGGTCAATGCCGGCGCGTTTTAGCGCGTTGCGGGCAGCTTCCACCGACATGGTGATGACGTCTTCATCCAAGCCTGCCACTGCCTTTTCGATAACTGGCAGCCCTTCATCGCCCGCCCCCCAAATGCGCGCGATTTCTTTGCCGGGCAGCCGGTAACGCGGCACGTACGCGCCGTAACCGAGGATGCCAACCTGCCGGTCGGGCTTTAGCAGCAGCCCGGAATGATGCGTATGTTCAGTCATGCTAATTCTTTCTCCAATCGTCCAGGATTTCCCTGGCATGTTCAATTCTAATATTTCCTTCGCGCCCAAGCTGGGCAGCCAAGCGGTCAACTTCGTCCGGGCTGGCGCCCGCGGAAAGAGCCACCTGCCGGGCGTGCAAGCGCATATGCCCGCGCTGAATGCCCTCGGTAGCCAGCGCTCGAAGAGCCGCCAGGTTTTGCGCCAATCCGACTGCCGCGATAATCCCCGCCAATTCGCCCGAACTGCGCGCGCCAATCAGGCGCAGGTTCGTCCGCGCGCCCGGGTGGCTTTGCGTGGAGCCGCCGGTGATGCCCACAGCCAGCGGCAGTTCCAGCGTGCCGCAAAGCTCGCCTTCGGAACCTTTGCTCCAGGTAGAGAGGCTGGTATACGTTCCACCGCGCGCGGCATAGGCATGCGCGCCGGCTTCCACCCCGCGCCAATCGTTGCCGGTCGCGATGACCACCGCGTCCACGCCGTTCATGATGCCTTTGTTGTGCGTGGCTGCCCGGTATGGGTCCGCCGCGGCAAAAGCCCAGGCTTCCAGGATACCGTCGCGCACCTGCTCGCCGCCGTATTCCCCGAATGCCAACGCTTCGCATGGGATGCGCACATCCGCCCTTGCCAGGCGGCGGTCTGCCAGATTGGAGAGGATGCGCAGATGCGCCCGCCCGCCAGTCAGCTGTTCCAGCGGACCAGCCAGAGTTTCGGCAGCGGAATTGACCGCGTTAGCGCCCATCACGTCGCGCACGTCGTAAATGAGGTGCACAACCAGGAAAGGTCCAATCGCCGAGTTCTCAATCCACCGTACTTGCAGGTCGCGCGCTCCGCCGCCCAATCCTTCAATGGTCGGGTGCAAGCCTTGCAAGGAGGCAAGCAGTTCTGTTTTCCGCTCCAGAATCAGCGTTTGCGCTGCTTCCAAATTGTCGATATCCAGCAGCTGAATCTGCGCAATCATCTCTGGCGCGCTTGCCCAGGCGCGGAACCCGCCGCCAGCCTGCGCCAGTTTTGCCATGAAAGACACGCCCGCCAGGATGGACGGCTCTTCTACTGCCATCGGCACCAAGACTTTGCGCCCATTGACAATAAAGTTCTGGGCGATGCCCAAAGGCAGCGCAAACACCCCAACCGCGTTTTCAATCATATGGTTGGCAAGTTCCGCGGTTAAGCCGCCTTCAGGTGACCAGGCAGTCACATCTTCCGCGTTCAGCTGCGACTGGCTTTGCAGCCATTCCAGGCGTTCTGTAAGGTTCATTTGATAGAACTTTTTTTGTTCCAAAATTTCTCTGCTCCATTAGCAAACCCGGAGCTTTCCCAGGCTCCAGTATGGTTTATCATCCAGGGTCTCTAAAAAACTATCAGGCTTTCGAGAATCTGCCTGCTTGTAAAGGATTCTACTCCGCAAGGACTTGATTCAAGGTCCAAAGCTTAGGCGTTCGACAAAATCGCCGGATGATATGGATATACTTCAGGAACCTAAAAGGAACAAGGACTAAAGTATGTCAGAACAAAACTCTGAAAGCATTTACGATGTGGTCATCATTGGCGGCGGACCTGCCGGCTCCACCGCCGGGATTTATACTGCCCGCGCCAACCTGAGCACGCTCATCCTGGATAAGGGCTTGACCACCGGCGCGCTGGGCACCACCAGCAAGATTGCCAATTTTCCGGGCATCCCCGGGGAAATATCCGGCGCCGACCTGCTGCGCACCATCCGCCAACAGGCGGAAAGCTTTGGCGTGAAGTATGTGAACGATAAAGCCATCGGCGCTGACCTTGCATCCAACCCCAAAATGATCTTTGGAAATTTTGGGGTCTACACAACACGGTCAGTAATCATCGCCACCGGTTCCCTGGGCAGAAGCAACGTGATAAAGGGCGAAGCAGAGCTTTTGGGGCGCGGTGTTTCGTACTGCGCTGTGTGCGACGCGGCTTTTTTCAAGCAGGCTGTGGTGGCGGTGGCAGGTAAGAGCGACGAAGCCGTCGAAGAAGCGCTGTACCTGAGCCGTTTTGCCAGCAAGGTTTATCTCTTTTGCCCCGCGCCCGAACTTTCCGCCCCGGATGAATTGGTACGGGAGATGCGCGCCAATCCCAAAATTGAGCTGCTTACCAGCGCCACTCTGCGCGAGATTTACGGTAAGGAACGCGTGGAGGGCGTGCGTTACGCCCAGCGCGGCAGCGAGACTGAGCAGGACCTGCCTCTGAACGGGGTCTTTATTTATTTGCAGGGCGGCGTGCCGATTACGGACTTTTTGCAGGGTCAGTTGGAAACCAGCCCAAGCGGCTGCCTGATGGTGGACCGCGAATTCCAGACCCAAATCCCCGGCGTCTTTGCTGTCGGGGACGTGCTCTGCCAGCACATCAAACAGGCGGTTATCGCGGCATCGGACGGCGCGACAGCGGGCATCGCGGTGGAAAAATACCTGCGCGGGCGCGCCAAGATGGGCGTCGACTGGAAATAACACAAAGGGCGCCCTGTCAGACAGGGCGCTCTCTTGGTACAATAGCACCCATGCCGCATGTAATTCCAGAGGATCTGAATAAAGCTGCCATCAGGGGCGAGCCTTCGCGCGTCTGGCGCGCCGGGCAGCAGCGCCGGCTCGGCATGCTGCTGGAGGCTGCCGGCGAGCGCCTGCGCGGGCGCGTGCTGGTGGACGGCTGCGGCGTGGGCACCTACCTTAGCCGCCTGGCTCCGCTCTGCGGGCAGACGCTCGGATTGGATATTGAATTTCCACGCGTGCAAGACAGCCGCGCATTTACGCCGCTGGTGGTGTGCGGCGCGGGCGAATACCTGCCCTTTGAGAGCGACAGCATTGACCTTGTTTTCAGCCACGAGGTTCTGGAGCACGTCCAGGACGACCAGGCTGCCGTCGCCGAGATGGTGCGCGTGCTCAAACCGGGCGGGCGGGTGGCGTTGTTCTGCCCAAATCGCGGTTACCCCTTCGAGACGCACGGGGTTTATTGGCGCGGACGCTACCATTTCGGCAACATTCCACTGGTCAATTACCTGCCGCGCCGCTGGCGGGATAAACTTGCCCCGCATGTGGAAATCTACACCCGCCGGGACCTCACAGCGCTCTTCCGCGCTTTACCTGTAAAGATTATTGAAAAGCGCACTATCTTTGGCGCGTACGACAACATCATCGAACGCAGACCCCGTTTTGGGCGTGCTCTGCGGTCTGTGCTGCAATGCCTGGAAAAAACACCGCTTCAGCGCCTGGGGCTCTCTCATTTCTGGATTATCGAAAAGACAGCTTGATCCCTCATTCCCGACGCAAAATTCGGGCGCTCTTCGGGTACAGCCGCACAGCCAGGTCTCCGCGCCCGTCCACAAAGAACGAGTCGCCTGGTGTCAATAGATCGGCAAAGCCTTTGCCCTCAAATCCGGGCATCAGAACACTGAGCTCGGCTGTTTCGTTGGCATTGTTCACCAGCACCAGAACGTCCTCCCCCTCCACATGGCGGGAAAACCCAAATTGGTCCCCAGTAACCAGCCTTTGAACGTAGCTGCCCCAGCGCAGCGCCGGGCTGCTTTTACGAATTTCCGCCAGCCTCCGAATCCAACTGAAAAGGTGGGGCTGCGCTGAGTCCTTCGCCAGGGCGTGCGGGGAAAATTCCGGGCGCAAATTCCAGTCATCGTGGGTCTTTACGCCCGCCACCCCAAATTCGCTGCCGTAATAGACCGATGGAATCCCGGGCGCGCAAAAGAGAACCGCATGCAAGGGGAATAGCGCGGCAGGTTCGCGCAGTTGGCTGGCGATGCGCGTTACATCGTGGTTATCGGCAAAATTCGACAGGCTCAGGTGGCTGTAAATGCCTTGCGCGCCAAACTGCCGGTTCAGGCTGTACGCCAGTTCGAAGTAGTTGTGTTCGTTGTGCGCCGAGTACAACCCTTTATAGAACTCGTAATTCGTGGTGGCGTGCAGGGTATGCTCGTTCGCCCATTGGCGGTAATCCCCATGAATCACCTCGCCCATCAGCCAGAGGCCGGGTTTGATTTGGTCGACAAAGGTACGCAAATCGCGCATAAACCCAAAGCTCAGCGCGTCCGCCGCGTCCAAGCGCAAGCCGTCGATACCAAATTCCTCCACCCACAGGCGCACCGCGCCAAATAGGTGCTCCCGCGCAGCCGGGTTCTCCAGGTTCAGCTTGGGGAGGGAGAAATGTCCGTTCCAGGCATCGTAAGAGAATGGGTCCCCCAACGGGCTGCGCTGGTCAAAACGCACGTTCGTGTACCAATCCCGGTACGCGGAAGCGGCTCCGTGCTTTTGCAGGTCTCGGAAAGCCCAGAAATCCCGGCCGGTATGGTTAAATACCGCGTCCAGTACGAGGCGCATGCCGCGAGCGCGCAAGTCCCTGCCCAGCTCTGCCAGGTCTGCGCGCGTCCCCAGCCTGCGGTCCACTTCGTAGTAGTTGGCGGTGTCGTAGCCGTGGCTGCCGGATTCGAACACCGGACCCAAAAAGACCGTGTCGGCTCCCAGGGCTTGGATATGGTCCAACCAGCCGTGAATCTGGCGTAAAAGCGGCTGGGGCGTGCCGGAAAAATCGTTGGTCCTCGGCGCGCCGCAAGCACCCAAAGGGAAAATGTGATAGAGGAAATTATTATTGTTGATGTCAGTCATATTTGTTCCTATAATATACCGTTCGGTATAGTGATTAAGATAAAAAAAATATGCGCGCCTATGAGAAAATACCGTGCATAAACTGATGTCTGGCTTGGAAAATCAGTTCATCATCCAGTTCGCGTTCGCGCGCCAGCGCGTCGCTGGCGTAGGCGTTAATCATTCCCAGCAGCGTGGTTGTGTAGCCGGATGACCTGCCGCGCATGTTGCCGTGGTCGGCTTCCGCTTGCGCGAACATGGCCTGAATGAGCTCGCGCTGGCGCTTCACCCAAGGGGAGACCAGCTCGTAGCTTTCGCTCTTGAGCGGCGCGTATTGCATGGAAAACTGCAAGCGGTAAAACACCGAATTTTCCTGCGCGAAAGTGAAATACGCGCGCAGGATTCTCTCAAGGTTTAAAGTCAGGTCGTGCTGGTAACTGCTGGCTTCTTTCAAGCGCTCCAGGAAAGGCTTAAAGTTCTCTGTGAGGATAGCTTCCATCAGGCCTTGCTTGCTTTTGAAGTAATGGTACATGGTCGGCTTGCTCACGCCGGCTGCGTCGCAGATTTCCAGCGTGCCGGTAGCCTCGTAACCAAAAGCTGCAAAAAACACCAGGGCGGTTTCTAGGATGGTTGTGCGGTTGTTCATAAGAGCGAGTATACCGCTCGGTATATTACTCGTCAAGGGCTAATCCGCGCGCGTGATAAGATTGTGATGTTGGACACCTCTTCTGAGCGGCAGCAGGTTTGGTTTTCACCTTACGCTTTGGATAAGCACACTAGTTGGCGGTAAAGATGCGGACAAAACAGGTTGTGGTGGCACCCTGGCAGCCAGAATGGCCGGCGCGCTTTGAGGAAATCCGCGGGGCACTGCTTCCGGCGCTGGAAGGGCTTATCTGCGGCATTGAACATGTCGGCAGCACCTCCGTGCCCGGGCTGGCCGCCAAACCTATCATTGACCTCGACATCGTTATCCAGGACGCGTCAGTATTCCCACTGGTCAGGGACGCGTTGGCCAGCCTGGGCTACCGCCACGAAGGCGATCTTGGCATCCCAGGCCGGGAAGCTTTTAAATACGACGGCAAGCCGGAGCTTATGACGCATCACCTCTACGTTTGCTCCTGCGATTCAGCTGAACTGGAGCGGCACCGGGCTCTGCGGGACTATTTGCGCGAGCACCCGCTGGAACGTGAGCGCTACGCGCAGGTCAAGTTCGCGGCTGCCGCGCGGCACCCCACCGATATCGACGCCTACATCGAAGAAAAATCCGCCGTAATCCAGGAAATTTACGCCAAATGTGGGCTGAGGCAAGAAACCTGAACTAAAATGGACGCTGTGGACAGCTACGCGCTAACCGCACTGCTTGCCGAACATTACGGAATACTTTCGCCTGTTTTCACACCAGTCAGCGGCGGAACCTCCGCGCTGGATTTCCGCGTGGACTCTCCGCAAGGTGTGTTTTTCCTCAAGGTCTACCCATTGGAACGCGCGAACACGTACTTCTGGACAAATAGAATTAGCAGCTATATCCCGGTGCTGCGTTGGCTGCGGCAGATGTCGGAGCTTGCCCCACACCTGCCGGAACCGCTCCCCACGCGTTCCGGCGCGCTCTTCTGCCAGGATGAGGCGCAGGTGCTGCTGCTATTCAGCTACCTTGCTGGACGCGTGCTGCCGGATAACGCGCTGCAGCCAAACCAGGTGGAAAGCTTTGCCCGTGTAACAGCCGCGCTGCACAATCTGCCGACCGCCAACCCGTCCTGTCCACCTACCGAATGCGAAGACTTCAGCGCGCTTTTTCTGCCTGAGCTGGAAGCTTTGCTTTCTGACGGCTGGGATTACCGCCTGAGCGCAGAGGTTTGGCAGATGACGAAACCTTTCACAGGGCTCATCCGGCAGCGCGCCCTTGAACTTACTTTGCTGCAAACAGCGCTGGGCGAAAGCAAGCTGCCCCTCGTGCTCTGCCACACCGACCCGCACCATTGGAACCTGATGGACTGCGCCGGGCGTCTAATCATCATGGATTGGGAAGGGGTGAAGCGCGCTCCCGCGGAAAGCGACCTGATGTTTATTCTCTTCCAGCCCTACGTGGAAGAGTTTATGCGGGTCTACCGGCAAGCGCGGCCGGACTTTGTTCTGAACACAAACGTGCTGCGCTTCGTCATCCTCCGCCGTAAGCTGGAAGATATCTGGTTGTTCATGCGCGCGCTCAGCCTTGATAAAATGGAAAAAAGTTCGTTGGAGCAAAACCAGCGCTGGCTGCGGGAATGCTTAAGCAAGCTCGGAGAGGAGACATTTAGTGTTGGATAACATCGAAAAATTCACCGGAAAAGCCGGGGTCTATCAGCAGTACCGCCCGGATTACGCCGCGGAGGCTTTGCAGTTCCTGAAGGAACAGCTTGGGATAGGTCCCGGCGCGGCGGTCGCGGACATCGGCTCCGGTACCGGCATCTTCACGCGGCAGCTGCTGCTGCTTGGTGCGCTCGTGTACGCCGTGGAGCCTAACCCCAATATGCGCGCCGAAGCGGAGCGCCAGCTGAACGACTTCCCAGGTTTTCATTCGGTTGCTGGGCGGGACAGCGGCACGAACTTGCCCGACCAAAGCGTAAATCTGGTGAGTGCCGCCCAGGCATTCCACTGGTTCGACCCTGACTTATTCCGCCAGGAGTGCGGGCGCATTCTGAAGCCGGGTGGAAAGGTGCTCTTGGTCTGGAACCAACGCGACCAAAGCAGCCCGACGAATATCGCCAGTAAAGCCATCTTTGCGGAGTACTGTCCCGATTTTAAAGGCTTCAGCGGCGGGATGAGCCAACGTGACGCGCGGATTGAAAAGTTTTTCCCGCACGGTTACGAGCTGCTGCAATTTGCATATCCCATTTACTACTCCCGTGAAGGATACATCGGGCGATGCCTGTCCGCTTCTTACGCCATCCTGCCAGAAAACCCGCGTTATGAGTCTTTCGTGACAGCACTGGGACAGCTTTTTGACCAGTTCCAACAGGAGGGAAAGCTGCTGCTGTCCAATACCACCGTTTTCCATCTCGGCAGCGTAGCTTAGGTTGACATTCGGAAAGGATTTAACAATGGACCTGGAAATCATCCCTCTCAGCCCCGAATCAGGACCTGAATTTTGCGCATTTTTCGACCATCTGGATACCAGCATCAAACCAGATTGGCGCGGCTGCTACTGCCAGTACTACCACAATACTTGCGATGATGCCGGCTGGCGGGCGCGCAGCCTTGAGCAAAACCGCGCGGACGCGCTGGACTTAATTGCGCGGGGAAAGATGCGCGGCTACCTGGCCTACGCTGAAGGCAAGTGCGTCGGCTGGTGTAATGCCAACGCGTTAGACGCGCTGCCGCGCTTTTCAGGGAGCCCCGAGCTGGCTCAGTTTGACGACAAGACCGGCGTGATAATCTGCTTTGTCATCCATCCGGATTTTCGCGGCAAAGGTGCGGCGCGCCAACTCATCCGCGCGGCGGTGGAAGGCTTCCGCCTGGAAGGTTTTACGCGTGTCTTGGGGCTGCCCTTCGAATGGAAAGAACACCCCGAACTGCAGTATCACGGCACCCGGGCAATGTTCGCGGAAGCCGGCTTTGAAACCTTGAGTGAGGACGAACGCGGTCCTCTGATGGTCCTGGAGCTTGACAAGGCATAGGGGTGAAAAAGCGCGCGGCAAACGCGGCGGACTAAATCTGTTCTTAGCTGTGCTTCCGTAAAGCCTGCCGTGATTTTTCGTATACAGCAATGAACTTCTCAGGCGGCAGGGACGCGATTAGTTCGCCAATCGTTTCCAACGGTAAATCTTGCGCTTTGCGGAATCGCAAGCAGGACTTGCCCATATCCGCCTTCAGCCCTTCGCGCGCGTAAGCTTCGAGTAAAGATTGCAGAGCGGTCGGGTCAGCGTATACCCCCATGAGGTAAAGCGAGTTCTTTTGCTTTTGGGCTGCCAGCCCAACATAACTTAAGGGCTGCCCGTTGTAGGTTACTGGATAGGTCCTGAGCGGGATTTCGTAGCTGAGCATGCCCCATCGCATGCTTTCTTCGTATCCAGCCGGCAGATGAGCCAGGATGAGCGCCCGCACAGCGGTAATTTCCTGCCTGCGGTCCGCGGGCAGTTCAGCCAGGTAGGCTTCCGGGTTTTGAGCGGCGCTGCTGACCATGTTCAGGCTTTGCCTTTGAGGATTTCTCTCTCCACGACGGGTAGAGAATCGATCAGCGCGCGGGCTTCCGCTTTGACTTCGGGCGGTGTGCTGGGGGAGTACTGGATTAGCTTCACCAGTTCAAAGGCTTTTTTGAGGGTGTCCTTGACCTGCGCGGTGTAGCTGAAGTAATCCCAGCCAGCCGATTCCGGGACGGGGATTTCTCGGGCTTGTTGGATGAACTGGCGGGCTGTGGCAATGCGTTGGGTGGGAGTTAGGCTTTTTGACATGCTGCAATTATATTCTGAATAGAGTTGTTCTCAAAACGCGATTGTGTCTCGCGTTTACCTTCTGCGCATGAATGAACCAGACAGAATTATTAGAATTCCACTCATTTTGTGGGTATCTATAATATAATTCTTCAAAGTTCATTTGGGCTCTTCATCCATTCCCAGATTTGGGGTGATAAATGAAAGCCCATCAACGTTTCGTTATTTTCAGGAGGAAAAATGAAAAAGCTAATGATCCTCAGTTTGACCATCATTTTGCTGGGCCTTGCAGCCTGTAATGGTACTGGCGTTAGCGGCGGCTTGACGTCTTATGAATCCACGTTGACTGCCCTGCAAAGTGAAAACGCGAGCCAGGTAACTGCTCTGGAGGCTGAAATAGCTGGCTTAAAAGCCGATCTGAACGGCATAGTGAGTCAGCAGCAGTCCATTGTAGATCAGCGTGATGCAGCCGTGGAAAAAGCCGACAAGTATTATTCTATGTTTGTCGTGGAAAACGCGGATGATGAGGGTGACTTCATTTTTTGTGAGCAGGCTTTTGAGACTTCCTTCGGGTATGCCGATAAAGTTTCTATGCGCATGGAATTGATCAAATACCTCGCAAATTTACGGGGTTACAATCCAGAAGCAATGTCTTCAGAGCACCAGACCATCTGGAGCAATGCGGACGACATCATCGTCAGAGTGAACGGCGCGGGCTATATGTTCCCGTTCCTCGTGCGCTTTGGCGATGGCGGTTTGGGTAACTTGGACGCTGTTTACGATCTTACAGGCGGCTGCTACGTGGATTTCCCCTACCTGGAGGAGCAGTTCCTTTCAGTTAAATAGCGCTCCTTCTACAAATAAAACCCGTCCGGCAGTTTGTTTCGTGATTCATGCAGCACGAGGTGAATTAGCTGCCAGTGGGTTTTATTTTTTTTTAAGGCCCTTGATTATGTCAGAATATATCAACACAAAGGGGAAATGTTTCGCTATTGACTCCATTGAAAAATTTTTCCCCCTTCTTCTTTCTTGGAATAATCTCTTGACACCCGCCTTTTTCCGCCTATAATTGTGCCTAATCGACCTTTAAAAGACGTTGACGAGGACTAGTAGCCGCAGAACCGGTGGCACAGAGAGCAGGACAAGCTGAAAACCTGCCCACACGACCGCGACAAATGGACCTCTGAGTTGCCGGGCGAACGCGAGAGCCAGTAGCCCAGGCCGGAGCTGCCACCGTTATCAGGGCAAAGGATATCGCGATCTTCGCCGTATCCGATAAGAGTGAGGCTGGCTTTCCGTTGTGTTCATCACCGGAAATTTTTCTTAATAGTAGCAGCCTAAGCTGGGTGGCACCGCGGATTTTTCACACATCCGTCCCTGATGAAATTTCCTATAAAATTATAACGAACATTTT
>CAZPWL010000052.1:0-11813 GCA_964590535.1 uncultured Anaerolineaceae bacterium | reverse complement strand
GGCAGTGCAATGAGGGCGGGGACCTGTTTGGCTTTGTGATGAAGAAAGAGGGCTGGGACTTCAATGAAGCTTTGCGTATTCTGGCTGAGAAAGCCGGGGTAACGCTCAGTGCACAGCCGAGACCAAGCGAAGCGGATGCTGAGCAGCGTGGCAATATTATCAGGGTGCTGGATGACGCCGCGCAGTTTTACCGGTCCCAGCTGCTTGAAAGCGAAGCAGGAGCGGCAGCGCTGGCTTATCTGCGGCGCAGAGGGCTGACCGACACCACCATAAAAATTTGGGGTCTGGGTTACGCCCCCTCAGGATGGGATGAGCTGACCAAACACCTGACGCGCAAAGGCTACACCAAAGACCATTTGCTTCGCGCTGGCTTGCTGACCGAGCGCGACGACGGCGATACCTACGACAAGTTCCGCCACCGCCTGATGTTCCCAATCCGCGACACATACGGAAAAATGGCTGGCTTTGGCGGCAGAGTGCTGAACCCAGATGACGTACCCAAGTACCTCAACTCTCCGCGCACCGAACTGTTTGACAAAGGGCGGCTGCTTTACGGCCTGGACCTCGCGCGCCAGGAGATTCGCAAAGCGGAGCAGGCGGTCATCGTTGAGGGCTACATGGACGTCATCGGACTGCACCAGGCGGGTTTCGGCAATGCCGTCTCTCCGATGGGCACCGCGCTGACGGAGGACCAATTCAGATTGCTGAAAAAGTTCACGCGCAGCATCATACTGGCGCTGGACCCCGACGCAGCTGGAGAGAAGGCAACTTTACGCGGTCTGGAGACCGCCCGAAAAACGATGGACCAGGACGATCAACCGACCTTTGACTCACGCGGGCTGCTCCATTTTGAAGGTCGGCTGAAGGCGGATATCCGCGTGACAACGCTGCCTGGTGGGCAGGACCCGGACGAAATCGCGCTGGCAGACCCGGAAGCCTGGCGTAAAATCTCCTCGGAAGCCAAACCCGTGGTTGTTCACGTCATGGAAACTCTGGCTGCGGCGCAGGACTTGAATGACGCCAAGGTCAAACGCGAAATTGCCGCTCAGGTGCTGCCGCTAATTGAAGATGTGGGGGATGCGGTAGAGCGGGATGCCTACCGCCAACAGCTGGCGCGCCTGCTGCGCGTGGATGAACGCTCCCTGGTGCTGGCCAATCCTATTCAACGCCGCGCCCGACACAGCGCGGAGGAACGCAGCCGCACGGGGATTGAGACCAGCCTGAATGCTATCACCGAAAAAGCCCGCAGCAACCGCTTGTTGGAAGAGCAGGTTCTGCGCATCCTTTTTCAGGAACCCTATTCCCTTAATGAGCTTAACAAGACGCTGGGCTTGCTTCGCGTTCCGCAATTTGGGGATGACGATTTTGTGGAAAGCGATTTCCGGCAAGCTTACCAGGTTGTGCTTAACAGCATTCGCCAGGACCAACTTTCGCCGGTGGATTATATTGCCGAAAACCTGCCGGATCTGTTCAGTTCGGATGAATCCACCGCAATGATAGAGAAGGTAAAACCGGTCACTGACCAAAAACGACTTGCTGACCTGGTTCGAACCGCCCTTCGCATCAAGCGCAGCCATCTGGACAGCCGCGTGCAAGAAATCCTGTTTCTGCAAACCGAAATGGAAGAAAAACACTACACAGCCGAGGAAGCGGAAGTGCTGCTGACGGAGTTGATTGTCCAGCGCCGAACGTTGGATGAGGCCATGAAATCCAAGCTGTCCGGTGGGGACGGGGTGGAAGAGCGCCTGCCGAGGCATAAGCTTGGCATAAAGGGGAAATAACGCATGGATGATGATCTCCATTTTGAGCCGGAGGAAGAGGAAAAGTTCGACGATGGTGGTACTCCCCAGGAGCGTTCCTTTTCTACGGAGGAATACACGCAGGAAGAAGAGAGCGGAAACCAACCCGAAGAGCCGATTCAGCTTTACCTGCGCGAAATAAACCGCAGCCGCTTACTAGAATCCCAGGAAGAATTTCAGCTGGCAATTTGCGTCCAGGCCGAGAAGATCCAGGCGCTTTTTACCGAGCCGGATAACACGCTTAAGCTGGCAGGCATGTACCTGTCCGTCGCAAACCTGGCTGAGAAAATTAGCGCCGCAGCTGCTGTGGTAAATAACGAAGCTCCGGATTTATCGAAAGTGATGGCTGAAGCCTGCGCGCTCAGGCGGAATTACCAGGACGCGCTGCCTTCGTACACGCATGGCTACCTCCAGGATGAGCGTTGGAAGCAGGATGCGGATTGGCAAACCCTTGCCAAGCTGCTGTGTTCATTCCTTACGGCGGTGTACTTGCTGCCAGTGTACAGTCTGAATTGCACAATGGAACGCACAGCGGAAAAGGGACGTTTACCGTTCTGGGATGAACTCCAGGATTTACAGCCGGATGCGGATGAAATGGCCTTGAGCATTCAACAGGTGCGCGAGAACGCGAAATTTGCCAGGCGCGACCTGGTGGAATATAACCTGCGCCTGGTGGTAAGCGTGGCAAAGCGCTTCACTGGCAGAGGCATAAATATCGAGGATCTGATTCAGGAAGGCAATATGGGCTTGCTGCGCGCCGTGGAAAAGTTTGACCCCGCGCGCGGATTTCGCTTCAGCACCTACGCCACCTGGTGGATCCGCCAGTCCGTCAGCCGCTACATCCTGGAGTACGCGCGAACCATCCGCATCCCGGTGCATATGGTGGAATCCATCAGCAAGCTTATCAAGGTCCAGCACGTGCTGGTGCAGGAGCTGGGGCGCGAACCGAACTTCGCCGAGGTCGCGGCGGCTTCCGGTCTGCTTCCGAGCACGGATGAACTGGAAATCCGCCAGAATGCTTTCTTGCGTGAAGGCTTACCCGCTGATTTACTGCGCCGCTGGGACGAAGCCACTGTCAAGGTCGAGCAAATTCTGAAGGTGGGGGAAGAGCCTGTTTCTTTGGAAAGCCCGGTGGGGGACGAGGAAAACAGCACCCTTGGCGACTACATTGAGGACGCTGACGCGCCGGAACCGATGGAAGCTGTTATCCTGGAAAGCTTGCGGGAGAGCGTGCGCCAGTCCTTGTCTGACCTGACCGATAAGGAGCGCGCGGTCTTAGAGCTGCGTTTTGGGCTGGTGGATGGGGTCTACCATTCCCTCGAGGAAATCAGCGAGAGGTTTGACCTGACGCGCGAACGCATCCGCCAGATTGAGAGCTCCGCGCTGCGTAAGCTGCGCGACCCGCGCCGTCTGAATTCGCTGCGGGATTTCTTCCAGAGTTCGTGATTTTCGATTCCTGACGCCGGGGGAGGATTGGAGCGTCAAGGGATACCCGCTTTTGATTTGTTTACTGGTTTCGGGAAAAGTGACTTTTTTGGAGGGAAACGCGCCCATTGGGTGGATGAGGGCAGCTTGGCAAGCCAGGCTTGCATTTTTTGAGCCGGCGCGTGTCGTATTGAGGTGCGCAGTCCGACTAACAACTGCCATCTGGACCGAGAACCAAAGCATGCTTGGATGGCGCTTGAGATGAATTGTGGCAGACTCCCGGAATGATTCGCCTATGCCTACGGCTAACGCTGAGCAGCCTTCGAACATGCAAGATC
This sequence comes from uncultured Anaerolineaceae bacterium, assembly GCA_964590535.1. Classification (GTDB taxonomy): domain Bacteria; phylum Chloroflexota; class Anaerolineae; order Anaerolineales; family Anaerolineaceae; genus Mesolinea. The sequence goes on along the minus strand of CAZPWL010000052.1, from coordinate 8,251 downwards.
GAGCAAAACCGAAAAAAAGAGCCCGGGATATCCCGGGCTCTATCATCATCCTATCTCCTGCCTCGGCCGCCGCGCATCGGGCCTCTCCCCGTCTGGTAGGTCTCCAACTGTTCGGGAGTCATCAATTGGGGTTCGTAAACCTCATTGGTCAGGTTCTCAAGCCCGCGCACGAACGCGTTCAGGTGCATGGTTGAACCCATAAGCAGGCGGCGGTACGCGCGCTGTACATCCGCGTGGGTGCTTTCCGCGATAGCCTTTTCAAGGTCGAGGATATCCAACTCCTCAATATACGCGCCAACTTTCAGGGCTGCTTCTTCGGATTCCGAAGCTCTGGCGACCAGGTCATCGTAGAGCTGGTCAAATACAGGGTCTCCGAATTCGCCTTGAGCAAGCTGGTCAAGGTCTGAACTGATGCCATAGTCGCCCAGGAGGGCTAACATCCGGTTGAAGTGATTGGTTTCGCTCCGCGCGATGCGCTGGAAGGGGGCAAGTTCCCACTTATCGTACAACGCCAGATAGACATCCTGCGCCAGCTTTTCCTCCGCGGCCATGTGCAGGAGGGTGGTTCGTTCAGCTTCAGTTAAGTCTTCCGCTGTATCAGTCTGCGCGCTGACTGGGCTGACGAAGGCGCTGATTCCCACTGACGCCAACACCAAAGCCATGCCAAGCAGCAAAAATTTTGAGATTGTTTTCATAGTTTACTCCATTTCGTTATAATGAGGAGAATCCTCTGTTCCTAAATGTAGCTGATGTTTATTGGTTTTCAGTGAGTTTGCTGTGAAGAATTTGTGAAGATTTTTGTCCCTTCCTGAAAGGCGGAACAATGACTGTGAAAGCATCGGAAAATGAGTCCCAAAGCAAGCAGCTGCCTCTCTACCAGCGCATATACCAGCTCGCCAGGCAAATCCCGGCGGGTAAGGTTGCGACTTACGGTCAGCTTGCGCGCATGGTGGGGGGCTGCTCGGCGCGCATGGTGGGTTATGCCATGAGCGCGCTGCGCGACGGGCGCGACCCGGATGTCCCCTGGCAGCGGGTCATCAACGCGCAGGGGCGCATCAGCCTGCACGGAATTGGGTCGGCAGAACAGCGCTTCTTGTTGGAAGATGAAGGGGTGGTTTTTGACGACGCTGACCGGGTTGATTTCAGCCTTTACGGCTGGGAGGGGTGAGGTTGTAATGACGTTCTACCGAAAAGAGGCATAATCGTGACGGATACAGAAGCTCCGCTTTCACTCACCTATCACGCCCTCCCGGCTGACTTTTTCGGGCTGGTAGTACCCTGGTTGGAACAAAACGAAGAGAAGTACGCGCTTCCTTTGGGTCTTTGCCGACGCTTTCAGCACAGCGCGCAAGCCGACCAACACAAGCCTTTGCTGGTGAGCGTCAGCTCGCAAGCAGGCGAACTGCGCGCGTCCGCGCTGCGCATAGGCCCGCACTACCTGATTGTGCAGTCCGAGCCCTTGTGCGAACAGGCTTTGGAACTGCTTGCGCATTCTCTCGCGGAGCAGGGCATTCTTCTGCCGGGTGTTACTGGCGTGTCGGAAGCGAGCGATTACTTTGCCCACTGCTGGGAAGCGCACTCAGGTGCCGAGGCGAAACTGGAAACCTGCCAACGGGCTTACGCCTTGAGGGAGCTAAACCCACTGCGTCAATCCGCGGGGACCAAGGAACAAGCGCAGCCCAGACACACCCTGCTCGTTTTCGCGGGGATCAACGCGATGATCGCGGAAACGGCATCTGGGAACCAGGCTGCCTGGACGCTGCAGGACGTCAGCGCTTGCATTAAGAATGGGATATTCCATTTGTGGGTCGCGGGGGATGAGCCGGTTGCGATGGCCTTTTTTAACCGTCCCACGCGGCGCTCCATCGCTATATGCGGAGTTTACACCTTCCCCGCAAAACGCGGACAGGGTTTTGCCACCGCGCTGGTCGCGGAGATGTGCCGGCAAGCCTTAGCTGAAGGACGGGAGTTTATCACCCTGTTCACCAATAGTCAGAATCCGGTCAGCAACGCCGTCTATCAGCATATTGGCTTTTACCCGGTGTGCGACTACCATCAGTATGAATTTTTACGCCCCTGAACTGGGAGACGAAGCTGCGAGCCGCCGTGGATTGAGCCGTGGGGAGCGGGTGAAAAGGATATTATGAGAACCATCGGAGCAATAGAACAGCGCTTTCTTGAGGACGAAGCTGCCGCGGAAGGCATTCCGACAGGCGTTTTGATGGAACGCGCCGGGCTCGCGCTGGCGGAGCGGATTCTTGCCTTGCAAGCCGAACGCGGAGGGCAGGTCAGTATTCTGTGCGGTCCGGGCAATAATGGCGGCGACGGCTTCGCGGCTGCCTGCGTTTTACAGGGAAAAATACCTGCGCTGTTTGTCTATGAAGTGAAATTTTCGCAGGGCAGTAGGGGCGCGGACGCACTGGCGAACCGCGCTGCCTGCCTCCAGCTTGGAATTCAGCTTATGGAATTCGCGGAATTCTCGCCCACACCCGGAATCATCCTGGACGCATTCTACGGCAGCGGTTTCCAGGCAGAGCGAAACCCGCATCCGGACTTTGTCGCGTTATGCCAAAGCGTGGAAGCTTCCCGCCGACTGTTTGGCGCGTATGTGCTCAGCGCGGACGTTCCTTCCGGAGTGCAGGCGGACAATGGTGCTGTTGGCACAGCAGCAATCCAAGCGGATGAGACCCTGTGCTTCATCCTGCCAAAGACCGGAGCTTACAGCTACCCAGGCCGTAAGTTCGCCGGCCGGATTACTGTGAACGACCTTGGTTTGAGCGAGGAATTCATCAACGAGGTTTGGGAAAAGCACTTTTTCTCTACCCCCTCCGTGATAACGGAAAACGAAGTGCGCGCCTGGCGGCCTGCGCGGGCGAAGGACAGCCATAAAGGCAGCTTTGGCAGGTTGGCAGTTCTGGCGGGCAGCGTGGGTTTGGCAGGCGCGGCGGTGCTCTCCGCGCGCGCGGCGGAAATGGGAGGGGTGGGCTATGTTGACCTGCTGGTGCCGCAGGAGATTTACCCGGCGGTGCTGTCGGTTGTTCCGTCAGCGCTCAGCCAGCCTCTGCCCGCGGAAGCAGCCGCAAAGCTCTCGCTCTGGCGTGAGAAACTGCAAACTTGCAGCGCCGCGCTGGTCGGGCCTGGGCTTGGAAAAAAGCTTGACCTTGACTTGGTGCTGGCAGGAATCGCCGGCGCTCCACGCCTGGTGTTGGACGCGGACGCGCTGAACCTACTCGCCGCGCCGGAGAACCTGAAACGCGGACGGGCAGCTTTGTTGGAACGCTGGAATCACGGTCTGGAGCCCGCGGTGCTGACACCGCACCCCGGGGAATTCAGCCGGCTCTGCCCGGAATACGCGCGAACCGTAGCCCGGGACCGCCTTGCCAGCGCGGACGCGCTGGCGAGGATGACCAGCAGCGCGGTGGTGCTGAAGGGCGCGGGCACCATTATCGCTTTCCCTGTCGAAGACCGCGATTGCGAGCTGTGGATTAATAGTTCCGGCAACGCCGGCATGGCCAAAGCCGGCTCGGGAGACGTGCTCTCCGGCTTGATGGCATCCTTCCTGGCGCAGAAACTGCCCCTGCGGGAGGCGGTTCTTTCCGCGGTGTTTATGCATGGGCTTTCAGCCGACCTGCGCGCGCGCGACCTGACCGAACGCGCGCTCACCCCCGAGGATACGCTCTCGGGGCTGCCTGAAGCCTACCGTCAAACAGGCTGGGACAGGTAAACACACCGCTTTTCGCTTACAATTGGCTGCGATGGGCTTACAACAACACACCAATCCGGAAGAAATCTTGCCTTTCCTCACGGACGAATCCAGCTCAACTGGCACCGCGGAGGGAATTTGCTTTCCACAAGATGAAGCGGAAATCCTCGAGGCTTTGCGTGCATGCAGGAAAAGCGGCGCGTCCCTCACCATTCAGGGCGCGCGTACCGGCATCACCGGCGGCGCTGTCCCCTCCGGAGGGCAGGTCATCAACCTGAGCCGCTGTAGCCGTGCGTTGGGGATGGGCTGGGATGAGACAAGCCGGCGCTTCACCCTTACCGTTCAGCCGGGCATGCTTTTCAGCCAGGTTCAGAAAGGGCTGGCGGAGAAGGAATTCAATACGGAGGGCTGGAGCGCGGACTCTGTGCGCGTGTACCGCCGATTTTGCGCGGCGGGGCGCTGGTACTTCCCCGCGGATATCACCGAGACTTCCGCTTCTATCGGCGGGATGGTTTCCACCAACGCTTCCGGCGCAAAATCCTATCTGTATGGACCCATGCGCGCGCACGTGTTAGGTTTACGGGCGCTGCTGGCGGACGGTCGCGCGCTGCAGCTCCGGCGAGGAGAACAATACGCTCGGTCTGGGGTTTTCCGCCTGCGCCTGGAGGACGGCAGTTTCATCGAAGGCAGTCTTCCCGCTTACCGCATGCCGCGCGTGAAGAACGCATCAGGGTACTACATCACGCCGGATATGGACCTGCTGGACCTGTTCATTGGCGCGGAGGGGACGCTCGAGATTGTCACCGAGATTAGCATCGCGTTGGCGCCGGTGCCAGCCTGCAGTTGGGGCGTTCTGGCGTTTTTCGAAACCACCGCGCAGGTGCTCCAATATGTCCAGGCGCTCAAGGAACTTCAGGGAGCGCAAAAACCAGCCGCAATTGAGTATTTTGACCGCGCTTGTCTGGAGATGATCCGCCGCGAACAGGTCGAAACGCGCTCTCATCAGGGATTGCCTTTGCTGCCGGCGGCACAGGCCGTTTACGCGGAATTCCACCATGCTGACCGCTCGGCGATGGATGCTTGCCTGGAACAGGTCGCAAACCTGCTCGAGGCAAGCGGCACAGACGCGGCCCAAACCTGGCTGGCAGTAACCCCGCAGGACCTGGACAAGCTGATTGGCTTCCGGCACGCCGTACCTGAGAGCATAAACCGGATTATCGCTGAACGAAAACGCGAAAATTCCACCCTCACCAAACTGGGATCGGATATGGCCGTCCCCGATGAGAAACTGGAATGGGTGATGGGTCTGTATAGCAGTTCTCTGGAAGAGTTTGGCTTGGAAGGCTTAAAGTTCGGGCATATCGGCGATAACCACCTGCATGTCAACATCCTGCCGCGCAGCGAGCAGGAGTATCAACGGGGCAAAACGCTATTTCTGGACTGGGCGCGCCTGGTTATCGAAGTGGGCGGGACGGTCTCGGCGGAACACGGGATTGGAAAACTTAAAACAGCCCAACTTCTGGCGATGTATGGGGAGCAATCAGTGGGGGAAATGCGCGCACTGAAGCACTGCTTTGACCCGCTTGGGCTGTTGAACCCCGGCAACATGTTCGCGGTGAAGGGGGGCGCCTGAGCATGGAAATTGTTGTGTGTGTTAAACAAGTTCCAGCCAGCACGCGCGTGCGCTTGAACCCGGCGACGAACACGATTATGCGCGAGGGGATTGAACTGATGCTCAATCCGTTTGACGCGTATGCTCTGGAAGAAGCTCTGCGCTTGAAGGAAAAAACCAGCGGGCGGGTCACAGTCCTAAGCATGGGCATCCCCAGCGCGGCCGGTATCCTGCTGCAGGCGCTCGCGCTCGGCGCGGATCGGGCGGTGCTTCTCAGCGACAAACGCTTTGCCGGAGCGGACACCCTCGCCACCGCGTACACGCTCGCGGCGGCAGTGCGCAAACTCGGGCCGTTTGACCTGCTGCTGTGCGGCAGGCAAGCCGTGGACGGCGATACCGCCCAGGTGGGTCCTTCCCTGGCGCAAAAGCTGGGAATCCCGCATCTGAGCGCGGTCAGCCGTGTGCGTCTGCTGAATGAACGCGAATTGCTGTGTGAAAAAATGACGGATGAAGGTTATCTAGAACTCAAGCTTAGGCTGCCGGCCTTACTCACGGTTGTCAAAGAAATTAACACGCCGCGCTTTCTGAGCCTGAAGGGGTATCTGCAAGCGTGCAGCGCGCAGGTCGAAATCTGGGGGTCGGATGACCTGGACCTGGACCCCGCGCGGATTGGACTGGACGGCTCGGCTACCTGGGTGGTATCCACCACCGCCGCGGACAGGCGAAAAGCTGGAAAAGACATACACGGCTCTCCGGAGGAAGCGGCAGGGTCCATTCTGGGAACGCTCCGGCATAAGGGCTGGAGAAAACCCGAAGCTGGTGATGCGCATGGCTGAGATTCGCGTTTTGGTGGATAAGTGCACCGGCTGCCGCAAATGCGTGCCTGCCTGCCCATACGGCGCGATAAGCATGGACAGCAAGAAGGCGCGTATCTCGGATGCTTGCGTCTTCTGTGGGGCGTGCGTGGAAGTCTGCCGCTTTGAGGCGATTGAACTCAGGTTGGAGGCTACCGCGGGTGCTGGCGTGCCGGAAAGCAGCGGCATCTGGGTCTTTGCGGAACAGAGCGAAGGCAAGGCAAAACCTGTGGTGCTGGAACTATTGGGCGAGGCGCGGGCTCTGGCCCGGAAAATGTCTGGCAAGGTCAGCGCGGTATGGCTGGGTCCGCTCGCGCCGGAGCAATTCCAGAGCCTCATCGCGCATGGGGCGGATGAAGTGCTGGCGGTCGCGAACGAGCGCCTTTTGCAGCGCGACGAGTTGTTGTACCCGCAGGTTTTGGCGCGTCTCGCGGGCGCGTACAAGCCGGAAATTTTCCTGTTCGGCGCCACCGGGTTCGGGCGTTCGATTGCTCCCCGCACGGCATCCGCGCTGGATACCGGGCTGACCGCCGATTGTACCCGACTGGATATCGACCCGCAGACTGGTTACCTGCTGCAGACCCGACCGGCTTTTGGGGGCAACCTGCTCGCGACCATCCTTTGCCGCAGCCGCCGCCCGCAGATGGCCAGTGTACGTCCGAAAGTGATGCAGGCGCTGCCAGCGGATTACTCCAGGCAAGGCAGCGTGCGGATTGAGGCCTTGGACCTAAGCGATTTACCCGGGCTGGAGATTGTGTCAGTTCGGACGAACGCGCAGGACAGCCCAGGATTGGACAGCGCGGAGATTGTGGTGGGCATCGGGCGCGGAATTGGCAGCACGCGCCGGGTGGGGCTGTACCGCCAGTTAGCGACAGCGCTTGGGGCCGGGCTGGCAGCCACGCGCGCGGTGGTGGACTTGGGTTGGATGGATTACGCGCGCCAGGTCGGGCAGACCGGCATCACGATTGCCCCAAAGCTTTACCTCGCGTTTGGGATATCGGGTTCGGTGCAGCATATGGCTGGGCTGGCGGAAAACACCTATATTATTGCGGTGAACAAGGACGAAAACGCACCGATTTTTACTGCGGCGGATGAACGCGTACGGGCGGACTGCAACGAGGTGGCTGACGCGTTGTTAAAGCAGCTTGGCGGGGACGCTGCGGGAGAATAGGTCTTCCGTTTCGTGAGCAGCGTTTTTGTCATCCTGAGCACAGCGAAGGATCTTGGCTCTGTTGTTCGTCATCGCGAGGAGCGCAGCGACACGGCGATCTGCCTTTTTGTTTGTCATCCTGAGCCTTTCCATTCGCCATCGCTAGCCTTTCCGTTCGTCATCGCGAGCGCAGCGATAACGAAAGGGCGCTTGGTCCCCCTGTTGGTAAAAAGATGCTTCGCCTTCGGCTCAGCATGACAGAGAACGTCATCGCGAGCGCAGCGCAGCGACGTGGCGATCTGCCTGAAAGTTTGTCATTGCAATACCCTAAAGGGTACAGGTCGCAGCGCAGCGATCCCCTTGGTGGTCTGCAGGCAGGCAGATTGCCACACCGTTTTGCCCTGGCGATTGGATTGTTTAGCTTACGCTTAAAGGGCAAAACGGTTCGCAATGACGAATGTTGTGTGTTTTTGTCATCGCGAGGAGCGCAGCGACGTGGCGATCTGCCTGAAAGTTTGTCATTGCAATACCCTAAAGGGTACAGGTCGCAGCGCAGCGATCCCCTTGGTGGTCTGCAGGCAGGCAGATTGCCACACCGTTTTGCCCTGGCGATTGGATTGCAACGCTTAGGTTGAATGGGCAAAACGGCTCGCAATGACGAATTGGTCGTTCAGAAAGAGGAATCGCTTGAGCAAGCAGGAAGATTTTTTCAGTCGCTGGCGCACGCAAGCAGTTGCAATGACGAATCCCCCGTCTTTAGTCTGTCATCCTGAGCGTCAGCGAAGGACCTTTCTTTTGGTCGGGAGATTCTTCACCGCATTCTGAAGGACAACTGATTTTTCATCCGAGAATAATGATCCACTTTTTACGACTTCTGCTTAAGAGATAAAAAAGCGGCTGCCAATTCTGGCAGCCGCTGGTAAATCCAAAAT
>CAZPWL010000051.1:0-11910 GCA_964590535.1 uncultured Anaerolineaceae bacterium | reverse complement strand
AAAATCACAGCGCTTTAGGTTACATGCAGATCCTTCGCTGCGCTCAGGATGACATGCCGCCTGTCATTCTGTTGTTTGTCATTATGTTGTTTGTCATTCGTTTATTTGTCATTCTGAACAAAGTGAAGAATCTAATCAAGAGAGAAGACAGATCCTTCGCTGCGCTCAGGATGACACGCCGCCTGTCATTCTTTTATTTGTCATTCTGAACAAAGTGAAGAATCTGACTAACAGAAAATCCAGGCTCATAGCCACACTCAGGGCAACAATAAAACACGCGACCGCACAGCTATACAAGCTGCAGCCCGCAGATGACGCGTTTATTTGACTCATGATATTATCAGCCTGATGGAAAGTCCAAACTCTCCGCGACCTGAAGACCCAAACGAAGCAGAACCCGGCGCGCCCAAACACGGCTTTCAGCGTCTCTGGGCAAGGCTGGTGAGCTTCGGCATCGCCGACCGCGTCCTGAGGGTCGCTTCAGCGCTTTTTACTACCTTATTGCTGGTAGGGGTCGTGTTCGTTCTTAGCCGCTTTTACGCCAGCGCGAGCGGCGGTACCCCAGCCGAGCAGATGCCGGCAGCCGCGTTTACCCCCACCGCAGCAACGTCAGCCCCCAGCGCCTTCCAAAAAGAGGCTCTGCCGGATTCCGATTCCCTGGGGATTGTTCCGCAAGTTTCCCTGCATACCATTCTTCCCTCGCGCGGACGCACCGACCTGCTCACCTACGTCATTCAAGCCGGCGATACGCTCTTTTCCATTGCGGAAAAATTCGGGTTGAGGGCGGAGTCCATCCTGTGGGGCAACCGCTATACACTTGGCGATGACCCGCATATGGTTTTCCCGGGGCAGGAACTGCTCATCCTGCCAGTGGACGGCACGCTGCACCGCTGGAGCGCAGGTGAAGGACTGAACGGCGTGGCAAGTTATTACGGCGTGACGGCGGATACCATCGTTAACTACCCCGGCAATCATCTGAACGCCGCTGCCCTGGGCGATTATGCCCTGCCGAACATTGCCCCGGGCACTATGCTCATCGTCCCGGGCGGCAAAGGCGAATTCCCGGACTGGCGCACGCCTCGCATCACGCGCGAAGACCCGGCTACAGCGGTGAACGTCGGCCCAGGCGCCTGCACGGGCTCGTACGACGGCGTGATGGGCTCGCTCAACTTTATCTGGCCTGTCCCCAGCCGCTATCTTTCCGGTTACGACTACAACCCCGAAGCCAACCATTACGGCATCGATATTCATGGAGAAATTGGCGACCCAGTCTCCGCCGCGGATAACGGCGTTGTGGTGTACGCCGGATGGAATGACTGGGGCTACGGTGAAATGATCGTGATAGACCACGGACAAGGCTGGCAGACGCTCTACGCGCACCTGAGCACGGTGGATGTCTCTTGCGGGCAGGAAGTCTATCAGGGCGATACCATCGGCACCGTGGGCACCACCGGCAACTCCAGCGGTCCGCACCTGCATTTTGAACTGCGCAGCGATGATTTCGGCCGCGTGAACCCCTGGGATTTTTTGCGTTAGCTATATCCCCCGCTTAAGACCTCCTCTTTAACCTAACAACAGCGTCAGGATGCTGCGCGGGCAATTGCTTGCGCTATAATACTGTTATGGGAAACACAGAGTATTCGGACCTCCGTCCATCCCCAATCGCGGGCAGCTGGTACCCCGGAAAGGCCCCTGAACTGCGCGCGCTGGTGGAGGCTTTCCTGGAGAAAGCAGCCGCGCCGGCGCTGAGCGGAGATATCCAGGCGCTGCTTGTTCCGCACGCCGGCCTGGTCTACTCCGGCCTCACCGCCGCGCATGCCTTTAAAACGCTTATTGGAAGCTGCTTTTCCCGCGTAATATTGCTCTCTCCCTCGCACCAGTATTACCGCGAGCCTTTGCTCACCAGCGGGCACGAAGCTTACGCCACCCCCCTCGGTACGGTGCCTGTGGACCGCGAGGCTTTATCCTCGCTGCGTGCACTCCTGCAAGTTAGCAGAGGACCGGATATCACCCCAATCCGGCGCGACCGCGAACATTCGCTCGAGATTGAGCTCCCGTTTTTACAGGTTGTGCTGCCGCAGGGCTTTAGCCTGGTGCCGCTGATGTTGGTCAACCAGTCCTTGGACCTGGTCAGCGCGCTTTCTACTGCCCTGGCAGGCTATTTGCTAACTCTCCCGCAAGAAGAAAAAACCCTGCTGGTGGCATCCAGCGATTTATCACATTTCTACACCGAAGAACAAGCTAACCAACTGGATAAACGGGTTCTCAGCGCGCTGGAGGCGATGGACGTCTTTGAACTCTTTACACTGAACGCCAGCGGCCAGGGGCAGGCTTGCGGGATGGCTCCCATCCTGACCGTGTTGAATACCTGCCGCAAGCTTGGGGCGGATAAACTTGTCATCGCGGATTACCGCACCTCCGCTGACGTTACGCACGACCAAGATTCTGTGGTGGGTTACGGCTCCGCCGTCATCACCAGAACTGTATAGGCGGTAGAGCTTGCCGCGTTCAGCTTCTCTTCCACCGCGCGCTTCCCTTTTGGTCTGCCTGCTCATCGGGGCGCTGCTCATCAGCGCCTCTTGCCAACCGCAATATGAAGGCAGACCCACCGCCCAACCCACGCGCATCCCTTCGCACACACCCACGGCCACCATTACCCAAACGCTTCCCCCGGCGCCGACTGTCACATCCTCCCCGACACCCACGCTGACCCACACCCCCACCCCCCTGCCAAGCACGACCCCAACCGAAACCCCGACCCCCATACCCCCACGCGCTGCCGTACTCTTTCCGCTCAAAGCCGGTGGAGCGAACACGGTGAACTGGGGTTACGCGTACCTCAGCCGCAAAGAACTGCGGGACGATGGAAGCCTGCTCAGTCTCTCCGCTACGGTCGCGTTTCAACTGCTGGACCGCGGCATCCACTCTGAGACGGTTCGCGTGCGCGACCAGGACGTGACCGTGTATTACCTGCGTGTCAGCCACGTCTATAACCAGGTGCCAATTGAGACCAAACTGGTGTTGACCGGGTACTTCGGGCGCGCAGTTCCGATTAGCGCTCTGCCAGCGGACGGCGCCGCATTTGTGAACCTGCGCAGCCAGAACTCCGATGCCGTGTTTGAGCCCTGGCGGATTCAATCCGACTGGCTGCTGCCTTTTGAACAGCGCCAAAACCTTTTTCAGCAGATGACCCTGACCGATTTTGAACAACTGCTGGCTGACCTACCCGAACGCGTGATTCTGCTGGCGCATCACCCGGTTATCTGGCGCCCAGACGATTGGGCACAAGCGGACCTGGACATGTCCCGCCTCAGCGCGCAAGCCGCCCGGCTGGATGACTTCTTTGACCACGACGCCTTCGACCTGCTGACCGGGCAAAGCCGGATGGCGGAAGCCTGGAGCGCTTATTTGCTGCAAAATCAGCCAATCCCGACCGACATCGCCCAGGCTGGTTTATCCTATTCGGCTGAATACCTGATTATCGTGATTCCCTGATGGATGCCCAGGCCTCCCACCCGGAACTTAAGTACGCGGATATTAGCATCAATCTCGCGGCGATTGACCGCAGCTATCATTACGCCATCCCAGCGGAACTGCAGGGGAAAGTTCAGCCCGGCTGCCTGGTTGTGGTGCCTTTCGGCAAGCAAATCGTGCAAGGCGTGGTGTTGGCGCTGCTTGAGAAGCCAGAGGTCGAAAAAACCTCAGAAATCCTATCGCTGAATTCAGAAGATACCGTGCTCACCCCACAGCAGCTGCAGTTGACCCACTGGTTGGCGCGCGAGACCTTTTCCCCTTTGGGCGCGGCCGTGAACCTCATGCTGCCGCGCGGGCTTTCCCAGCGCGCAGACTTTTTGGCGGAAATAAAGCCCGACCTGACGGAAATCCCGAACAACCTGGCGCCGCTGCAAACGCGCATCCTGAAATTGCTCTCTGCGCGCGGACCTCTGCGCGGAGCCCAGCTTGAGAACGCCCTGCCCAAACTGGAATGGCGCCCCAGCCTGGAGCGCTTGCGCAAAGCCGGTTTGGTGCGCACCACCAGCGTATTCCCCCCTCCGCGGGTAAGCCCAAAAGTCGTGCGTACTGCCCAGCTTACCATCCCGCCGGAAGCCGTGAGCAAGCTGGAACCCAAAGCGCTCAGCCCGCGCGCTGAAACCGGCGCGCGCCGCCTGGAAGTCCTCAAGCTGCTGGCATCCGAAGCATTCCCGATGGATTTTTCCTGGATTTACGCCCAGACCGAAAGCTCCTACGCGGACCTGAAGGCCCTCGCGGAGCAGGATTACCTGCACTTCAACGAGACGGAAGTCTGGCGCGACCCGCTGGAAAACCTGCAGATCGAAAGCGCGCGCGCTCCCACCCTCACGCCGGACCAACAGCGCGTGTGGGAGCAGCTGCTGCCGCGGCTCGGGCAAGCGGAGGGCAAGCCAGTATTGCTGCACGGCGTCACCGGCTCGGGCAAGACCGAGATTTACCTGCGCGCCGTGGAACAAACCCTGGCGCGCGGTCTGCAGGTCATCGTTTTGGTGCCCGAAATCGCCATGACGCCCCAGGCAGTGCGCCGGTATATGGCACGCTTCCCCAATCGCGTCGGGCTGTACCACTCCAAGCTTTCTGAAGGCGAGCTGTACGATACCTGGCGCCGCGCGCGTAAAGGCGAACTTTCTATCATTGTTGGGGCGCGCAGCGCGCTCTTCGTCCCGCTGCCGGATATCGGCCTCATCATCCTGGACGAGTGCGACCATGAATCTTACGACGAGACCGAACGGGAGCCGTTCTACCGCGCGGTGGAGAGCGCGGAAGCCTACGCGCGCATCTGCCAGGCTAACCTGATTCTTGGCTCCGCTACACCGCGCGTCAGCCAGTATTACCGCGCGCAAACAGGCGAATGGCAGCTTTTGGAACTGCCCCGCCGCGTCCTGGCGCACCGCGAAACGCTGCTGAAACAAGCCGCCAGCCTGCACGCCGAGCTGCTTGCCGAGGCTGTTGGGGACGAGCTGCTAAGCCTGGAGCTGCCTCCGGTGGACGTGGTGGACATGCGCGTGGAACTGAAGGAAGGCAATACCAGCGTGCTTTCACGCGCGCTGCATGCCGGGCTTGAACAAGTGCTTGCCCAGAACCAACAAGCTATTCTTTTCCTCAACCGCAAGGGCAGCGCCACCTACGTATTCTGCCGGGACTGCGGCCAGGCGCTGCTCTGCCCGCGCGACCTGAGCCCGCTGGTTTATCATCAGGACCGCGCCGGGCTGCTCTGCCACATTTGCGGCTACACGCGCGGCATGCCCGCCAAATGCCCGCGCTGCGGCAGCAAACAAATCCGTCAGATGGGCATCGGCACGGAACGCCTGGAAGCGCTGGTGCAGCAGGCATTCCCGCAAGCCCGCCTGCTGCGTTGGGACGCGGAAACCACCACCACGCGCGACGCCCACGAGCTCATCCTCTCACACTTCAGCGCCCACCGCGCAGATATCCTGATTGGCACCCAAATGCTGGCCAAAGGGCTGGACCTGCCGCTGGTGACGCTTGTCGGCATTATTCTGGCGGAAACCGGTCTGAGCCTGCCGGATTATCGAGCCGCGGAACGCGGTTTTCAGGTGCTTACCCAGGTCAGCGGACGCGCTGGGCGCAGCACCTTGGGTGGGCGCGTGGTCATGCAAACCTACCAGCCCGAAAATTACGTTATCCAGGCAGCCTCCCGGCACGACTTTGCCGGCTTTTACGCGCAGGAACTGGCCAATCGCCGCGAGCTGGCTTATCCACCATTCACGCGTCTGGTGCGCCTGGAGTACCGCAGCCCATCTGAGGAGAGATGCCGACAGGAAGCCGAACTTCTGGCGGAAATCCTGCGCGCGGAAATTCGCGGCTTGAGAATGGCGCGAACGGACTTTATCGGTCCGGTGCCCTGCTATACCCGCAAATTGTTCGGGCGCTTCCGCTGGCAGATTATCCTGCGCGGGCCAGACCCGACCCCGATGCTGAATGGACTGCCGCTGATGGGTTGGACGGTGGAGATAGACCCGCCGAACCTGCTATAATATTCTGGCTGGGCGTCAGCGCGAAATATTTGTCACAGAAAGATATACGTCATCGCGAGCGCGGCAAAGCGAGCTCCCTGCTAATCTGCCAGGAGAGAGGCTGCCTGAGTGGTACTGCTTCAGTTGCTGGCGCTCCTTCGCAATGACGGAATTTTGGTCATCGCGGGAAGATTACGGCTCCCGTCAGTATAGGTGGTGAGATGAGTCAACGCAATGAAATAATTACTTGGGATGAAGTCTCACGATTGATTGATCACCTGCTGCCGCAGTTCAATCGGGTTTATACCGTCATGGTTATGGTCACCCGCGGCGGCATCGTCCCGGGCGGCATGCTCGCGGAAGCGATGAAAATTCAAAGCCTCTTCACCGCCTCCGTGGACTTCCCCGCCGAAGCGCACACGACCCCCACCCCGCAATCCAAATTCCTGACCTGGCCTAAGTTTCTGCAATTCCCGGAAGCCAGCCACCTGAGCGACCACAATGTCCTCATCGTGGACGACGTATGGGGCTCTGGGCGCACCATCACCGCCGTCAAGAACCGCGTCATGTCCTCCGGCGGACGGCCCTCCACCTGCGTGCTGCATTTCAACCCTTATCGGAACCTGTTTGGGAATATGCGTCCCGACTATTTCGCGGCAACTACTGACGCGCACATCATTTATCCGTGGGAAATGGACCGCGGTTTTCAATCCAATTTTTTCAGCGGCATGCACTGAGCCAAGCTTTCCCTGTGCGCGCCCGGAGGTTTCATGCAAAAGCCCCTGCGTTGGTACGACAGCGTCTTCATTAACATCTACTATCTTGGCCTGACCGTTCGCAGCCAAACCCTCACCCCGCTCATCCTGCCGCTGCTAGTCCAGCAGTTTGTGGGCGACGAGACTAAGGGCAGCAGCTACGGCAGCATCCGCCTCTACTCCCTGATGATCGCCCTGCTCGTTCAGGCTGTGATGGGTATGCTTTCCGACCGCAGCACCCACCGCTGGGGCAAACGCCGGCCTTTCATGCTGACCAGCACCGTGCTGGAGATAGCCGCTTTCATCGCCATCGGCGTGATTGCCGCGCAGATGGAAGGGCAGGCGGGCTACGCCGCGCTGTTCGCCGCTGTGCTGCTCTCGATGATTTTCTCCAACATCGGGCACGGCGCCGCGCAAGGTCTCATTCCGGACCTGGTGCCGGAGAGCCAGCGCGGGCGGTATTCGAGCATAAAAACGCTCTTCGAACTGCCGCTTCCGCTGATTTTTGTTTCCTTCTTTGTCTCCAAGATGGTCAAAACCGGCAACTACTGGGCGGCTATTATCGCTGTGATTGCCACGCTGATTGTCTGTACCATCCTGGCGATGTTTATCCGCGAGACCCCGCAGGAAAAAGCCCCCGCGCCGATGGACTGGCCGGCAATTGGGCGCCTGGTGGCGATGACCGCGATTTTTACAGGCGTCATCCTGCTGGCTGGCGAGGCGGTCAAACGCCTGGTGCCCCTGGCAGGCGCGCTGCCCGGGCTTTCCCGCTTGCTGGTGACCGGAGCAATTGGCGCGGCCGGCATGCTCGTTGCCGTTGCCGTGGGTGTAATTTTCTCTATGCGCATCAGCCTGGGCGCTGAAGCCGCCCAAAGACCAGCCTTTACCTGGTGGGTCGTAAACCGTCTGGCTTTTCTGGTCGGGGCCAACAACCTTGCCAGCTTTTTGCTCTATTTCATTCAGGAACGCTTTCCGGAACTGCAGGGAAATGCCGCGGCAGGTCCTTCCGCTTTTCTGGTGATGATTGTAGGCGTGGCGATTCTGGCAGCCGCGCTGCCAGGCGGCTGGCTGACCGACAAATTCGGCACCAAACCGCTCATCGCTGCCAGCGGAATCCTTGCCACGCTTGGCACCGCCATCGTGATTGCCGCGCCAGTGATGCCCGTGATGTACGTGGGCGGAGTTTTGGTGGGTCTGGGCGTCGGGATTTTCTATACCGCCAACTGGGCTCTGGGCACCAGCCTGGTGCCGCGCGAACAAGCCGGGCGCTACCTCGGCATTTCCAACCTGGCTGGGGCTGGCGCTGGCGCGATTGGCGCGTATATCGGCGGGCCGATTGGCGATGGCGCTGGTTTTGTGGTGCTGATGAGTATCTACGGCTTCCTGTTCTTGTTCTCTGTGTTGGTATTAGGCCGAATTAAGACCGGAGAAGCCCGCGGAGAGGCAGCTTGATGACCGAAAGCGCTCCAATCGAAGCAGCCTGGAAAGAGCTTTCGGCATTTGCCGACGCTGCCAATGGGCTGCGCCTGAGCGAAGCGCGCGCGATTTTTGCCATTGGCTCCCTACCAGGGGGCTACTTCCGACCCGGACGAAGCGACCTGGACGTGCTGGTGATTTTCCAGGGCGCGCCTGAACCGAAAGCAAAGTTTAGCGCAGCGCAGCAGGATGAAAAAGAGCGCCTGGAAGCGCTGGCTGCCCAAGCCGCGCCTTACGAAATTGAATTAATATTCCTGCACGAAACCCGCCTGCAGCGCGACCCGCAAAACGGCCGTTTCCCATACGCGGATTTTACGCAGCGCTTGCTTTCCCAAAGTAAGCTGCTGTGGGGCGTGTTCGACCTTGGCAGCCTGGAAACGCCGGAAATAGAGGATATTACCTGCGCGTTCAGGCGCTACCTGGAGTACCTGCGGAAGAAGCATGGGGATGATTTTCTCAGGCAGGGCGCTTTGACCGAATTGCTGAAACACGCGCTTGTGTTGATGCGCACGTACCTGCAGGTTCAGCGCCGCGTGCTGGAATACGACAAGACCCAACTCGCGCGGCGTTACGGCGAAAGCTTTCCAGCGGTGCCGCTGCCCTCAGGGCTGACTCGCGCCTTGGAGGCTTGGTTAGCCAACGAAGCGTTTTCGGGGGAATTGGAGGCAGCCGCGCGCGCGGAGCTGCCTGTGTTTCATGCCGCCCTGGTGGAGGAGATTCTTAGGCTCACCCCCTAAAAACGCTGACGCGTGAACCCGACGGGCCTTTTTCCACTTCAATCCGCTGGGGGAACTGCTCTTTCAGTTCCTCGATGTGCGTGATGACCATAATCATGGCAAAGTCGTCCACCACCTGACCAATGGCTTCCACCAGCCGCTGTTTGCCTTCCGCATCCTGATTGCCAAAACCCTCGTCGATGACCAGCGTGCGCAGTTGGGCGCCGCTGCGCCGCGAAAGCAGGCGCGCCAACGCAAGGCGGATGGCAAAGTTTATCCGGAAAGCTTCCCCACCAGAGTAGGTTTCATAATCGCGCGTGGATGAGCCATCGCTAATTTGAATATCCAGCGTCTCAATCTTGTCAGCGCGTTTGGCGTCCTTGGCTTCCCGCTGGGTCTTAAAATTGACGCTCATGCTGTAATTGGAGAGCCGGCTGAGAATCAGGTTGGCTTCTTCCTCCAGCTCCGGCAGCGCCTGTTCAATCAACATAGCCGGCACGCCGTCTTTGGAGAAAGCCCGCTCCAAGACCTTCAAACGCGCGATATCCGCGTTCAAGCGCTCCTTCTCTTCCCTCAGGCTCACTTTGCGCGCTTTCTGTTCGGTCAGCACGTGCAAATCTTGCCGCGCCGCCCCAACCTGACGATGCAGCTTTGCCTCTGCTTCCTGCTTCTGCTGAAATGACTGATCGGTCACTTGAATATCCGGCAAGGTACGCTCAATTTCCGCCACATCCGCGGCGGCTTTGTTGCGTTCAAGCGCCGCGCGCTGCAGTTCTTCTTCCTGCTTTTCCAGGTTTTCGCGCAGTTCCAAAGCGCTCTGCTCCAGCTGCCCGACCGTATTGCGAGCAATCTGCAGTTCGTTATAAGCCGCGCGGGCTGGCTCGGCTTGGCGGGCTTCCTCCCGCAAACGGGAGTGCGCTTCCGGGTTGTAGGCCAGGGCGGCAATCTTCGCCAGCACTTCTGTCCGCTCCGCCCGTTCCTGCGCGCAATAGCTTTCGGATGCCAGGGCGGCACGCGTTCGCTCAAGCTGAGGCGCCTTCAGGGTATTGAACTGTTCCATCCGGTTGGCTTGCAGACTGAGCTGTTGACCGAGCTGATCGGCCTGGCGGGTGAGCGTATGGATCTGCTTTTCCTGGCTCAGAATCTGAGCGCGTTCCTCAGCTAATACGCCCTGTCGCTGGGTGATGCTTTTAATATTTTCTGAGTTGGTCCTGAATTGCTCGCGCTGGCTTTGCAGCTCTTCATTCAGCTCCTGCTCCAGGCGCTCGCGGTCGTGCAGCGCCAGCGCTTGCCCGCACAAAGGGCACTGAGCGCCTTCTACTTTTTGGACTTTTTCCAGGCGTTCGCGCAGCTCCTTGCCCTTCTTTTCAATCTCGCCGTTTTCGGCTTGAAGGTCGGAAAGGCGCGTCCGCAGTTTTTCCGCTTCCTGTTCCAAGGCTTCTTTCCGGCTCACATGCTCTTCCAGCGCCGCGATTTGGGCGTGCAGCTGCTGCACTTGGATTTTTCGGCCGGCATCCTGGGCTGATTCGCGCTCCAGCTGCTGTTTTTCATCTTCCAGATGCTTTTGGTCCGCTTGCAGTTTCTGGTGTTCCAGCGCGATATGATTATCGAGGTCGCGTTTCCGGTTCTCAAGCGGATGAAAGCGCTCGGAAAGCGCGTCCAGGTCGGAAAGCTGTTTGCGTAAGCTCTCCAATTGTTTGAAAGAGGCTTCTACGCTTTCCGCCGATGCCAGCTTGCGCCGCATTTCCTCCAGCGTTGCCTCTTTTTCGTTCAATCGCTGCGTGAGTTCCGTCCGGGCGGCGGCTGCTTTGCGTTCCTGCGTCTCGTGCAAGGCCAGCACCTGCCTGCGGCTGGCGAGGCTCTGCTCCACCGCGCGCATTTTTTCCAACGCGGACTGCGCCAGGAGCGTCTCCGCTTTGGCGTTTTTCAATTGTTCTTCAAGCAGCTGCAGTTTCGACTGCCGGGAGGGTTCCTGATCCAACTCGATTTGAATTTCTTTCAGGTACTCATCCTTAATCCGGACGTCACCCTGGCGTTCCTTGACAAGGTCCGCGGCGCGCTTGCGGTAGTCTTCCCAGCTATCCAGCCCGAGAATCGTGCTGAGGATTCGTTTGCGGTCCGCCGGCTTTTGCGTGGCAAACAAATCCGCTTTGCCCTGCAAAAAGAAGGAAGCATTGATAAAGGTTTCGTAGTCGAGCCGCAGGGTATGTTCAATTTTGGCGTTGGTTTCGCTCATCGTTCGTTCGGTGAGCAGTTTCCAGGGGGTCGGTCCGCTCTCACTGCGGATATAAAACTCCACCTGGCTGCCCTTGCCGCGCGTGATGGAACGCACAACCCGATAGACCTGATGTTCATAAGCAAATTCCAGGCTGACTTCCGCTTTTTGGCAGGCATGGTGGATGATGGCTTCATCGCGCCTGCGCGCCTGACCGTAAAGCGCGTAGGTTATCGCATCCAGGAGCGAAGATTTGCCCGAGCCGTTCTGACCGGAAATGCAGATCAGATCCAATCCGCTGAAATCGATTTCAACCGGGTCCCGGTACGAGGTAAAACCAGAAAGGGAGAGCTTAATCGGTATCATCGCCGCCAAACCCCAAAATCCTATCGGCGTCTTCCGACGTTTCCGGGCTCAAGTTGCTGCCCAGGAGTTCCTGCCAGAACTTGCCATCATAGCGCCTGGAACGGATCGGAATCGGCATCGGTACGCCCCAACCCAGCAAAAGCGCCTCCTCTTTGGCTTGCAGCTTGGAGAGCATGCCGCGCAGCGCGCCCCTTCCGGGCAAGCCGGAAAGCACCGCGTTAATGTCGTCTTCATCGCCCAACGAGCCAGAGATGCGTGTGCCCAGCTGTGACATGACCTCGTCGTAAATTTGCGACGGACGCTGGTCAATGATGAGCAGGGTGACGTAATACTTACGCATTTCGCGCGCGATGGTGCTGAAGATGGTCTGCGAA
>CAZPWL010000050.1:0-12087 GCA_964590535.1 uncultured Anaerolineaceae bacterium | reverse complement strand
CTTAAGAGATAAAAAAGCGGCTGCCAATTCTGGCAGCCGCTGGTAAATCCAAAATGAAAAGGACTATTCCTCTTCCTTGAGTTCCTTCTGGCGCGCGTCAATGATTTCCTGCGCCAGGTGGGTGGGAACCAGGTCGTAGTGATCATATTCCATGCTGAAGTGACCGCGCCCGCCGGTCATGGAGCGTAAGGTGGTGGTGTAGCGCAGCATTTCCGCCAGGGGGACTGTCGCGGTCACGATGGAACGGCCTTTTTCGGTGTCCATGCCCTGTACGCGCGCGCGGCGGGTGTTCATATCACCCAACACATCACCCATGTTCGCTTCCGGGACGACCACAGTCACTTTCATAATCGGTTCATAAAGCACGGGGTTGGCATCTTTGAAAGCCAGCTTGAAGGCTTCGCGGCCGGCTATTTCGAAGGCGATTGGTTTTGAGTCTACCGGGTGTTCCTTTCCATCCGTAACCGAAACGCCCACATTATGCACCGGGTAACCTGCCACGGCGCCGTCCTTCATTACCGAACGGATGCCTTTTTCGATAGGAGCCATGTAGCTGTTGGAAATGGCGCCGCCGAAAACATCATTGCTGAAGCTGAAGTCCTCATCCTTGATCGGGAAGACTTTCAGATGCACTTCGCCAAACTGGCCAGAGCCGCCGGTCTGCTTCTTATGGCGGTACATCGCGCTGGCTTCCTTGGTGATGTGCTCTTCATATGGCACCTTGGGTTCCAGCAGGTTCATGCTCATCTGGAATTTTTGCTCGGCGCGGCGTACTGCCACGTCGATATGCTGGTCGCCCATGCCAAACAAAAGCGTCTGGCGGGTGGCGGGTTCCATGTGCCAGGTGAGGGTCAGGTCTTCTTCACACAGGCGGGTCAGGGTTGTGCTCATTTTGGCAGCGTCAGATTGGGTCTTGGGGCTTACAGCCACGCGGTAGAGCGGGCTGGGATATTCGGGCATAGGCAGGGTCAGGCTCTGCTCTTTGGTGGTAAGCGTATCGCCGGTGGTGGTCAGGCTCAATTTGGCAACCGTGCCAATATCTCCGGAGTGGATCACGGATACAGGCAGGTTTTCTTTGCCGAAAGGCACCTGCATGCCAGCCAGACGTTCTTCTTCGCCTTTGTTGGCGTTCCAGACGCGGGTATCGGAGCTCATCACGCCGGAGAACACGCGGAAGAAGGTTTGTTTCCCTACGAAGGGGTCCGCGGTAGTTTTCCAGACATAGGCAGCGAGCGGGCCGGAATCGGTAGGGGTCAGCGTAACTTCGCCCTTGGGAGACTTCGCGATGACCTCTGCGTGTTCGGCTGGGGATGGGGCAAGTTTACTCAGCGCTTCCAACAAGGGCGCGATGCCGACCATGTGACCGCCGGCTGCCACCATAACCGGAATGACGTTACTGATCTGAACAGCTTTGTGCAGCCCTTGCAGCGCTTCTTCCGTTGTCAGGTCGCCATTTTCAAAGTACTTTTCCAACAGCGAATCCTCGCCTTCAGCGGCGGCTTCGATAAGCTTCAGACGGGCTTCTTCTGCTTCGGCCTGGTATTCTGCCGGGATTTCCACGGCGGTTTTGCCATCGCCCTGGTAAGCTTTCATTGTGATCAGGTCGATCACGCCCTTGAAGTCCGCTTTCTCGCCCCAGGGCAGCTGCATCGGGATCAGACGGCATTCGGTTTGTTCCTGGACCGAAGCGAGCGCCTTCTGGAAGCTGGCGTTTTCGCGGTCCATTTTGTTGATCACCATGAACATGGGCAGGTTCAGCTTCGCGGCATAGTTCATCGCTGTTTCGGTGCCAACTTCCATTCCGCCGACCGAATCAACCAGGATCAGGACGCTGTCTGCCACGCGCATGGCCGAGACCACTTCTCCGACGAAGTCCGAGTATCCAGGGGTATCCAGCAAGTTCAGTTTCAAATCCTTGTAGATAACCGGGATGACAGAGGTAAAAAGGGAGATACCGCGGCGGTGCTCTTCATCATCAAAGTCCGAAACAGTTGTTCCGTCTTCAATCCTGCCGAGGCGGGTGGTGGCGCCGGTGAAGTGCAAAAATGCTTCGGTGAGCATGGTCTTGCCGGAGTTGCTGTGCGACGCAAGGACTATGTTGCGTACAGAAGCTGTCGAGAATTCTTTCATGGATGTGACCTTCCTTATTTGTTGTGTGGTGAGTTGGCACCACGCGTAATAGAATAAATGGTATCGATAAACATGCCAAGTTTTCATTATATCAAAAAAGTTGCTGTAAATAAATATCAAGAGCGGAAAGCGCAGCTGACCAATCAGGTGTTGGGATGTGTGGGCAACCGACGACCTCACAAGGCGGCTTTTCCCTCAACAGTGTTATTGGCTGGGCTTAGCTTCTTCGCGCGTGAAAGAAAAGGTCATTCGTGTAGTCGATGGCTGTAAGCTTTTCTTCGCGAGCGGGAAACCGGTTGATTAACGGCTGCGGCTTGGAGTATTTTTGTGGAAACCTAATACGGGCGCGCTCACATGATTCTTATGTAGCATCTCCAAAGAAAAAGGTCAGCGGAATGTGCAAGCGGCCTGCCCAAAAGCGTTCATGGTGACTCTCTCCCGGGAAGAGAAGGCTCAGGTAATTCTGCCCGGGGGTATAGGCGTGCCGGAGCGCCAGCGCGTCCATCTTTTCCTGCCAGGGGGCGTACTCGGCATCTATACCCTCCGTGCCGTAATCGAAGTAGAGTTTGTGCTCCGTAGGGGGCGGCAGTTTCTCCTCAAGATATTCCAGGAAGGAGTCCCCCAAAAAGGGCCAGTGCGTGCTCAGGCAGCCCGCGCCGCCAAACACCTGCGGATATTCGCACAAGGCATAGAGCGAAATCAGCCCTCCCATGGAGGAGCCCATCAGGCAAGTGTTGGCAGCGCTGCTTTTTGTGCGGTAATTCGCATCGATGAAGGGTTTGACGACCTCGACAATCCAGCGCAAATAAAGGTCCGACACCACCTGGTTCACCCGCCAGCGCGCGTTGCGCAAGTAGGCTTTCAGGTATTCCTGCCCGGAAAGAGTCTGAATCGGTTTGGCAGGCAGGTAATCGCCCAGGCGATTGGGCGTGTTCCACAAGCCTACCACCAGAGGGGGCGTCAGCGTGTTTTTGGTGGCAAGTGCGCTGATGTTCTCCGCGACCTGCCAGCCCGGATATGTGCGCGGACGCGGCTTGAAAAGGTTTTGTCCGTCGTGCATGTACAACACGGGGAAGCGAGCTTCGGGCTGCTCAAAGTACTGCGGCGGCAGCCAAACCTCCACTTTGCGGTCCAATAGCCCTGGTAAGGACGGGAGTTGGTGTTTTTGGTAAGGCTTGGTACTCATAATCAATGTGCTTCCTTTTGCGCGGCGCCGGGACCGCAAGTCTTTTTGGAGAGAGGTTATAATTGTACGGTAAATTATTAAGGAGAACCGATGAAAACTTATAAACTCGACCCGGCGAAATTACCCGCCCAAAAGAAAACCCTTATGCTGGTTTACGGAATCACTTTCCTGATCATGGCTGCCCTCTCGGTTGGGATCAACTGGAACCGCGACAGCATGAAGTCCCTGCTCTGGATGCTCCCCCTGATCGCGGCTTTGTTTGTCTACTCCGGCTGGCGGGCTTACCAGCAGCGCAAACTGCTGTGGGAAGAATATACTTTCCAGGTCTCGGAAGACGGTCTGGTGCTGCACCAACCCAAATACCCGGAACTGAAGCTCTCCAAAGCTGACATCACGGAAATTGAGGATGTCAAGAACGGAACCTACGTTTCGACCACCCGTGGGAGACGGCTGTTCGCTATTACCAAACTGTTCCCGGACGCGGATTACGCCGAGCTGCGCGCCACAATGCTGCGCTGGATTGACGAAAACAAGCACCCCCAGGCTGTAGTTGAGGAAGCCCAAGCTGAGCCTGCTGAAGAAGAAGACCTGCCAACGCAGGAGTAGCAGATTTCCCCACAATAAAAAGACCGGTCCTTTGCGGACCGGTCTATTCATTTAAGACCAGTATTTTCTGTTTAGATAACGCGGACTTATCGAGGCTTGCGCCCATCAGCGCAAGCGTTTCGACATTTTCCAAGCGGGCTCGCGCATGGTCTGCCATGCGCCCTCGTCGTCCTGGTACTGCCAGACGCCTGAGCTGTACCCAATCACCTCGTAGCCGTGTCGTTCGTACAAGGCGCGCGCTTTCGGGTTATCCTGAGCCACATTCAGGCGCACGGTCGTATAACCACGCAGCAGCAGCTGATTTTCTACAAAACTGAGCATATAGCTGCCCAAACCCTGGTTGCGGTAGGCTGGCTTGATACGGAAAGAAAACAGGTATGCCCGGTGCAAGCCGTCAGCGACCTCTTTGTTGCGCGAATAAAGCAGGATAAATACCTGACCAATCATCACGCCGGCGCTGCTTTCGGCAATGTAAATCAGGGTGGTGCCGGCTCTGAAGGCTTCAAAATGCTCTGCGTATAGCCTTCTGAAATGCCGGTACTCGCCTTCCCATTCCATGGCAGGCAAGTCCGCTTCGCGGATGGGGCGGATGCTTATTTCCTCGCCGTCCGGAAGCTGGAAAGTGCTTACCAATGCGGGCTGGGAACTCATTTTGGGTTGAGGAGTTGTTCGAGCAGCGCGTTTTCTTCCTCCGCGGAGGAGACGCTGCCGTCCAGCCAGGCATCCCGGAGGGCGTTCAGAATATTCTGGAATTCCGGTGAGGGAGAAAGCCCACGGGCGCGCAAATCATCGCCGGTGTGCAGCGGTTTGACGTGCAGGTAGCGGGTCTGATACAGCAGCAGCGGCTCGCGCATCGCGGGGGATTCCGTGCTTTGATAGACCGCGGTCAGCGCCAGCGGGGAGATCCCCTTTAGCGCTCGCACGACCTGGCTTGGTTTCATCGCGCTAAGCTCAGGCAGCAAGCGGCGGAGTTTGAACGTGTCTGCGACCGCGCTGACGACCCGTGTAGGGATGCGCAGGCGCGCGCTGAGCTGTTCGAGGTGTTCTGGAGCAAGGTCTTCCAGGCAGTAGCAGTAACCGAGGACCTGCCGAAGGTTCAATTGGCTCTCGTGCGTCTCCGTGTTCCATTCAGCGCGGGCAGCCGGCTGGTTCAGATACGCGATGCGGGCTTCCACTGCAGGGTTCCAGATAAAGTTCGGGTTGATCACCTCGAGAATACTCAGACGGTCCATAGCCCTCAGGGCGGCGCCGACGTTGAATTCCAACAGGATCAAATCCAGTTCGTGCCTCAGGCGCGGTCCTGAAATTTCGTTCAGGAGGGAGAGGCTGGAGCTTAACAAACTGAGCGTTCGCGGGTCCATTTTAAACTCGAACCGGGTCGAAAAACGCACAGCGCGCAAGATGCGCGTGGCGTCATCAACAAAAGAAAGCGCGTGGAGAACCCTGATAATGCGATTCTGCAGGTCGTGATAGCCGCCCCAGAAGTCATACAGCTTGCCGTAGTACGGCGCATCCAGCCGCAGCGCCATCGTGTTGATGGTGAAGTCGCGCCGGTGCAAATCCATCTTGATGCCGCTGCGTTCAACAGTCGGCAAGGCAGCCGGGCGCTCGTAAAATTCTGTACGCGCGGTGATTAAATCAAGGTGTAGGGGCAGAGCTTGAAAGTCCATCGGTTGATCGGGGAGCAGCTTTTGGGCCAGCGCTTCACGCTCTTCGCCAATCAACCACTTGGCCGTGCCAAAGCGGGGGTGGGTAACCGCTCTGCCGCCAAAGTTTTCCACCAATTTGGACACGAACACACTCGCGTCGCCTTCCACGACAATGTCGAAGTCCTGGCTGGGCTGCTTGAGGAGCAAATCACGCACAAATCCACCAACAATATAGGCTTGCATGTTCAGCTTGCTTGCCAGGCGAGCAATGGCTTGCAGCAGGATTTGGCGCGGATATGGGATGGCGTTGTTTAGACGTCGTACCATTTCTTCCTGGTTGGGGATATTGTTTTGCAGCCCGTGCGTGTTAATCAGGTCTGTGCGTGTGACAATGCCGATGATTTCGTTGCTTTCCGGGTCTAAAACGGGCACCTGCCCCCAGCCGCTGGAAGCCATGACTTCCTGCAGGTAATCCAGGGTGTCGCCAGGAGTGACATAAACCGTACCCGCGTCCATCAGGATGCCGGCATTGGCCATCATCTGGTGGCTCAGCGCGCGGTCAACGTTACGGCGGGTTATCAGCCCGACCACTTTGCCGTCTTCGATCACCGGGTAGCCTTCAAAACCGTAGCGCTTCATCAAGTCGGCGACGGTTTCTACCGGCATGTCCGGAGGAACCAGGAGCGGTTTGCGGGACATGATTTGCTGCACCCTTACGGAAGGATGCACAATTTCCGGCAGCATTTCAACGACGTGCTGGTAGGTTTTCTTCCAGAACACCGGCACTTCGTTTGGCGCCGGGCGGGTTTCAGAACGTATCAAGGCGGAGGAGGCACGCTTATGTCCGCCGCCCCCAAAGCGGTGCGCCAACTGCGCCATGTCAATCTCGTCCGTCGTGGAGCGGGCTACCAGACGGATTCCCTGGCGCGTGGAGACCAGCAGGACCAGCCCGTCCGGGTTCAGGAATTCACGCATGTGATGGGCAACCGTAGAGATTTCATCCTGGATATCCAGCGCGTTTGCTTTGGCAACAAGAATAGTCAGGTTATGGATTTTGTGCGTGGTGATGTCCTTCATCAAGCGGTCGTAAAGCACCATCTGCGCGTTGGAAAGTGGTGGGTTCAGATAGCGCGACGCAATCGTAAGGTCCGCGCCGTGCTCCAGCAGAAAAGCCGCCGCAAACAGGTCTCTGGAGGTGGTCATAGTGTAACTGAGCGAACCAGTATCTTCGTAGATACCGAGCAAGAGCAGGGTCGCCTGGCTGGCCGAGAGTGGGATTTGGGATTCTTGAATCCGCTCGACCAGAATGGTGGTGCAGGCGCCAGTGCTGTGCAATTCCACCGACCATTCGGGGTCGGTGTGCGCTTTGCGCGGATGGTGGTCAATCACTGTCACTTTTGTGCGAGTGGAGAGACCCTTCAGGGTGATCAGTGATTGGGTGTCCACAAGCATCACCTGGGCAATGGGTTCGTTTGGGAGATCGTTAACAGTACTAAAACCCAGTTCTTGCTGGAATTTTTGAAGGAACGCCTGCCCGTTGCGATTAATCTGGCGCGGCAAAATGGCATATGCGTCCTTATCCAAAAGGTGGGCGCCCAGAAGAGAAGCCAACGCGTCCAAATCGGCTTGCTCGTGGGTTAAGATGACTCTCATGACCAGTGTCCTATTCAGCAGAAGGGTTTGCGCCCAGAGCTAATACCCCGGCAGCCAGGCTGCCTGCTGCTGCAGATTATAGGCATTATAAATGACTTGTGAAAGGCGCGCAAAAAGCCAGTTTCCCTCATCGAAAACTAACTGCCGGGTGGAGTTAATAAAGATGATGAGAACGTAATCCCCGCCCGGAGTGGACACGATGCCAGCGTCGCTCATGGTGTGGAGCAGCCCGTCCAGGTCGGAGGTCCAACCGTGTTTGTGCGCGGCAGAAGCCTGCGGGGGTAACCCGGCTTCAATCAGCGCGCCGATTTTGTTCTGACCGAGCAAGTCCAGCATCAGCTGGCATTCCGTCTGGCTCACCTGCCCGTCAAATAGAGCTGTTTGTGAAGCGCCGGCGGCATGCGCGCAGCGGTAGATGCGCGTCAGCAGGTCGCCAATCTCAGAAGGTACCGTCTGGTTGTAGAAATCGGGGTCCAGGTATACATCAGTGCGGGAATTGGCGGGCGTGCTAAAGCGCTGCAGCAGCGGAGCCCCGGAGTAAAAGTAGCCGGCCAGGAAGGTATTTTGATAGCCGAGGGACTGCATGTCCTCGGTCACGAGCAGCGGTCCAAGGTTTTCATCCAGGTAGCTGCTCATCAGTGAATCGCTCGGGGGGTTCTCCGAATGGATGACCATCCGTTCCATCCAGTAACGCGCGGTGTCGGGCGTTGGTTCCGCCAGCCTTTTAAGCACGGAAGTCATAATCGGAATTTTGATGGTGCTGGCAGCAGAATAGGCGACATCCGGCGCGACCGTCTGGTTGGCGCGTACAGCCAGATGAAGCGGCGACACGGCGTCGAGCGGCTGCAGATAGATTTCGACCAGTCCATCAAAGCCGTCCAGCAAAACAGTCTGGCGCAGAAAGACCTCCAGGTTGACGGGGTTCAAGCCGAGCGCCTCCGTCTCCAGCACAGGCAGGTCGGCTGTGCGGTCCGAAGCGGAAAAGAGCGCCGGTTCAAGCGCGGAGAGGGCGGCTTCGAGGTCAAGCGTGTAGCCGGGCTGCCCGGGGGCGTAATTGGTGCTGTCGATGATTGGCAGCGCTTCGCTGGCAGGCTGGTCGTAGCGCGGCAGGATTGTTTCGGTCAGGAACGCGCGTGCCCTGGCTGAATCCAGGCTGGCCTGGAGCGGAAAATCCTGAGAGTATGCCGGGCCGCTCTGACCCCACAGGTGCCGCCACCAAGCGCCGCGCGGGATTTGCTGGTCTATCTCGTTAAGAGAGGCTGCCGCGTCGAGCGTGAAGCCGAGCTCCGCGGGCGAAAACTGCATGCGCGCCCCACTGTACCGCAGTTCCACCGGCGTGGAAAAAACGTCAGTCAGGCGCTGTTCCGCCTGCTCGCGAGTCAGACCTCCGATGGGAACCTGCCCAATGCTCACGCCAACAGGATATAGACTGGACGAAGCCCGGAATCCCGTGTAATCCTTCAACAGAATGAACAGGCTGGAAAACAAAAAAAAGAAGCCAAATCCACCAATCAACCAGCGCAGCGGATCGACCCTTGTGCGACGGGATTTCATTTTCATCAATGTCATTTTACCAGAATCGCGGCTTAATTCTCCCCAGCGTGTATGGGCTCCCAATTTTGGAAGTCCGCTAAAGTCATTTATAATGAGATTAATCGAAAATTACCTGGAGTTTCAAATGGACGAAAAAGTAACAAAGAAATTTGGAGTGCTTCCCAGGGGACTTGCCGGCATCCTGACCACCGGCGTGTTGGTTTCCGCGGCGTGGATTCTTTACAGCCGCAGGTACATCGACCATCACGGCAAAGTAAAAGGCGTGCTGGAGGCGGAACAAGCCTGCTTTGAAGCTCCCACCGCGGGAAAACTGCGCTATTACGCGGACAAACGCAGCAGCGGCCGTCCGCTCGTGATCCTGCACGGTATTCATACCGCAGGCGGCGCGCACGATATTGCCCCGATTTTCAATGCTTTCCGCTCCCAGCGTCCGGTTTACGCGCTGGAACTGCCCGGTTTTGGCGGTTCCGAGCGCAGCGACAGACCATACCGTCCAAGTATGTATCAAGCTGCGCTGACAGAGTTCATCCGCAATCAACTGGGCGAGCCCGCGGACGTCGTAGCGCAGGGTCTTTCCGCTGAATTCGCGGCTCTGGCTGCGCAAGCAAACCCAGAATGGATCCGTTCGCTCATCATGATTTCACCGACCGGTTTTGAAATGCCTCCAATCGGAAACCTGAGCGAAAAATTCGGGAAAACGAACCTGACGGACCTGCTCTACGCGCTGATGGCAGTCCCTTTGTGGAGCCTGCCCCTGTTTGATATTCTTGCCAGCCGCCCGCGCCTCAGCCTGTATTACCGCCAACGTTTTGAAGCCGACGTTCCCGAAGAACTGGTCAGCATCGCTTACACCAGCGCGCACCAGGTCGGGGCGCACTTCGCGCCGATAGTTTTTGCGAGCGGCAGATTGTCTGTGCGGGATGTGCGTGAGAAAGTGTACGACAACCTGACCCAGCCGGTGTTGGTGGTCTATGACAGCGAACCGGGCAGAAGTTATGACATGCTGCTTTCCACCACCCGGGCTCACCCGAATTGGTCGGTCAGGCGCATCCGGCAGTCGCGCGGGATGCCCCACTTTGACCGCCCCGGAGAAACCTTTCATGTGATGGAAGATTTTTTGAAGGCGCAGGACAAGCGCCAGGGGTGAGCACAAGCACGGTTCATCCTGTAAAGTGAGGTTTGTATGGAAGCAAAGCCATCACGCTCAAGCATCCATCCGCTGACAATATTAGCGGCAATCTTTTTGGCTGCGGCTATCCTGGGGCTGGTTTTTCTGCTCTTACGCCTGACCCGCCCGGAACCAACGGGTGAGCAAGCTATCCCGACGGCCGCGCTGACAATGATACCCGCGCCGACCCACACCCCCACGCCTCCTCCCACCCTGGCGCCCGAATCGGCGACACAAACCGCGGCGCCTCTGCTTCCTCCGGGGACCATCGGAGTGGGCACTTACGTCAAGGTAGCCGGCACGGGCGGAGCGGGGCTGCGCATGCGCGCCGAACCGGGCACCGATGCGGAAATTCATTTCATGGCGATGGACGAAGAAGTTTTTCTGGTCATCGGCGGACCGGTGGAAAAGGACGGCTATGTTTGGTGGCAGCTAAAAGCCTCGTATGATGCCAACCGCACCGGCTGGTCCGCAGAATCATTTTTAAGCCTGGTGGAGACAGCCACCCAGACGCCTTAGCGGTGGACGCGGCACAAGATAGGAGGTTAAAGAGTGGCGGCTTTTGAACGCAAAAAGAGCGTTAAGAATAAGAAGCAATCCGGCGCGGATGCAAGTGAAGACAAGAATAACCCCAGACTGCCTGTCATCGAGAGCCACGCTGAAGTGTCCATTGGCAAAGTGCGGAAACAGAACGAAGACACCGTCTTTGCCATGCACGCTCGCAGCCTGACCCCTGAATTGCAGGTTTCATACGGGCTGTTCGTCGTCGCGGATGGGATGGGCGGACACGAGAACGGTGAAGTTGCCAGCAGTACAGCCGTGGCGGCGTTGGTAAACGTATTGCAGCAGCAGTTTTTCTCGCGTCTTCAACAAGCTCCCAGTCTGCCGACCGCGCAAGAGGTTCAGGAAGCGTTGAAATCCGCGACCCAATCATCCCAGGAAGCAGTCCTGAGCGCTGTTCCGGGCGGAGGAACTACCCTGAGCGCGGCGCTGGTGATAAACAGAACGCTCTATTTCGCGCACGTGGGTGACAGCCGCATTTACCTGTATACCCCGCAAGCCGGCCTGGAAGCCCTGACTAAGGACCACACCGTCGTGCGCAGGTTGGTGGACCTGGGGCAAATAACAGCGGAAGAAGCCCAAAGCAGCCCTCTGCGCAACCAACTATTCCGGGCGGTCGGTCAGGGCGACGGCTTTAAAGCTGACCTGGGTTCGCGGGACTTGATAGCGCCCTGCACATTGCTGTTGTGTTCGGACGGACTGTGGGGCTTAGTGCCCGAGGAGAGTGTGTTAAAGACCTTGGAAAAGGAGCAATCCGCGGAGACAAGCGCGCAGAGCCTGATTAAAGCGGCGAACAAAGCCGGCGGAAGCGATAATATCAGTGTAATTATTGTCAGAATATCTTGAAGCTGAGGGAACGTGATGGAAGGGACACCTAATAAAAATCGGATTTTGGTCGTTGATGATGAGAAAGGTTTGGTCAAGCTGATCCGGCTCAATCTTGAGCATGATGGTTTTGAAGTTTTTGAAGCCAATAACGGCGCGCAGGCGATGGACAGGTTGCGCGTTGTGCTGCCGGACCTGGTGCTGTTGGACGTGATGATGCCCGATTTGGACGGCTTTCAGGTGCTGCGCATGATTCGTGAGGTTGGCAGCACGCCGGTTATTATGCTCACCGCCAAGGGCGAGGAAAACGACAAAGTGCGGGGTTTGGAATTGGGCGCTGACGATTACGTTACCAAGCCGTTTAGCCCGCGCGAACTGACCAGCCGAATCCGGGCCGTGCTGCGCAGGGGCAGCTTTTCCGACCAGACTGAAACAGGCAAGATTGACGTGGACGGCCGCCTTCAGATTGACTTTGACCGGCACGAAGTGTGGGTGGACGGCGAATTGGTGCAGCTGCGCCCGACCGAATACCGCTTGCTCTACCACCTGGTGAAAAACGCCGGTTGGGTGCTCACGCACGACCAGATTTTGAGCAAGGTGTGGGGCTACGAGTACGAGGACGAACCCCATTATGTGCGCCTGTATATCAATTATCTGCGTAAGAAAATCGAGAAAGATCCTGCTAATCCGCGCTACATCCTGACAGAGAGGGGCGTCGGGTACCGCTTTGTGGATTACCGGCGCGAAAATCTGGC
>CAZPWL010000049.1:10410-12319 GCA_964590535.1 uncultured Anaerolineaceae bacterium | reverse complement strand
CCCACCGCCAGCCCGACTCTCGAGGTTGTTTACACCCCGGTGCCTGCCCCCAGCGCGTACTGCGACGGCGCGGCCAGCACAGCCGCGACCGCCGTCCCTCCGCAGCCCTTCCTTTACCAACCCTTCGCGGGGGAATTCAGCGCGGAGGTCTGGACCTCCCAGATGGACCACGACCGTCCGGATTACACCCAGAACGGCGTGTTGGCGGCGCTGGGCGAAACGATGCGCTTTAATCCGCAGCAAGTGGAACTTCAGGGCGGCACCCAGGCTTACAGCTCCAGCGGGCAAAAGTGGTTCAGCCGGCACGTGAACCCTTACTCTATCCTGCAGCTGGGTTACGGCTTGCTCGCCTATCAATCCCCATCTTTTGAAACCTACCAATACTATGACGGCCATGACGGGCACGATTTTGCCGTGGGCGGTGCGGCCTTGGCGGCGGGGGACGGAACCGTAACCTTCGCCGGCGCTACCAGCAGCACGCTTGGGCGCGTGGTGGAAATTTTCCATCCGCAGGGCTATCTTACCCGCTACGCCCACTTGGCTGCCATCGCGGAAGGCTTGAAAAAGGGCGACGCTGTGCAGGCGGGGCAGGAAATCGGCACGATCGGCGGCTCGGCAGTTGTTGGCGGGCAGCTAAAGGACGGTTATTGGGGTGTTCATCTGCATTTTTCCGTCTTTCACTGGAATGGGACTGCCTGGAAGGTGGTTGACCCCTTTGGTTGGGATCCCTGGGTAGGCCCGGATGAGGCGGCACGGGTGCGCAAACAGCGCGAAGACCCGTTGGCTCTGTGCAACGGTGAGGTAAGCTTTAACCTATGGGTGGATTACTGGCCGCGGGCTGTGAACGCCAGCGCAGCCCAAGCTGCCAACCCGACCCAGGACCGCTATGTGGGCGGTTGGCTTGGCGAGGAACCGAGCAGCGCGGACGCGCTCCGGGGGCAGATTGCCTACACCAGCCGAGGCGAGATTCACCTGTTGGACATGGCAGCCTCCACGGATACGCAGCTCACCTTCTCAGGGGAAAATCACAGCCCTGCCTGGTCTTATGACGGCATGTACCTGCTCTATATCCACGGGCAGGCTGAAGCCGCGCGCCTGATTGTGCTGGATGGCCAGTGGCAGCCGGTAGCGGAATTCCCGGCGAGGGCGGCTACCTGGGCGAATGACTCTTACCAAATTTATTGGGTGGATTCCGGTCATGCTAACATCTACCTTTCCCAAATGGACGGCAGCGGCGCGCAAGTGTACTATTCCGGCTTGCCTGACCCGAGCCTTGAGAATTGGGAAGACCTATCTGCTAGCCCGAAAGGGGGACTTAATGTTTCGGTGCGGCTGCCAGCCGTCTTCCAGGGGTATTTCCGCCGACTGGAAGCGGACGCGTACCAAAACACTGTGAATTCTTACACCGGGCTGCCATTTTACGGGACGCCGCCTGAAATGTGCTTGTTTTCCTTGAATGAGGCGCGCGCCAGTGGTGCGTGGACTTATAACATTAACACCGGCTGCATGCTTTATGCTCCGGGTTCGGTGGAAATCTTCTGTGAGAAAAGCCCGGATGATTATATCGGTTGGGGAGCGGAGCCGGACTGGTCGCCGGACGAGAATTACCTGGTCTACCGCTTTACGGGCTTCCCGGAGAATATGCCGGGTTGGGACTTTATGGGTCTGGAGATCCGGGACCTCCAGACGGGAGAACTGTGGCAGATCGTGCACGATAATGAAGCACAGGAGCCTGCCTGGCGGCCGTGAGGGGATCGGGCTCTGTCATTCTGAGCCGAATGCGAAGATGCCCGGCTCCAAAAGAAAGATCCTTCACTGCGTTCAGGATGGCAAAGCAGGTACAGCAATCAATACGTCATTCTGAGCGAAGCGAAGAATCTTTGTGCTGAAAGAGAAAGGTCCTTCACTG
>CAZPWL010000049.1:0-10310 GCA_964590535.1 uncultured Anaerolineaceae bacterium | reverse complement strand
AGAAAGATCCTTCACTGCGTTCAGGATGACGATTAGCTTGTCATTCTGAGCGAAGCGAAGAATCTTTGTTCTGAAAGAGAAAGATCTTTCACTGCGTTCAGGATGACAGCTAGCCCGCCTAATTTAAGTTACAATTACCGCGATGATTCATTCCAAGGAGGGTTCATGAGCAATACGCCATTTCCATCCAAACGCGCCCGCGCGTATCAGGATATCCCCACTGAAAAGTGGAATGACTGGCATTGGCAGCTCACCCACCGGCTCAACACTATCGAAGACTTCGAGGCTCTCTTTCCGCTGACCGAAAGCGAAAAAGAGGCGCTTTCCTCTCCCGGGCTCTTCCGTGTGGAGGTCACCCCTTATTTCGCGTCCCTGATTGACCCCGATAACCCCTTTGACCCTATCCGCCGCCAGGTCATCCCCACCGCCCGCGAGCTGCAAAGCTTTACCGGCATGATGGAGGATTCGCTGGCGGAAGATATGCACAGCCCAGTGCCCGGGCTGGTGCACCGCTACCCGGACCGCGTTTTGATGTTGATTACCAACCAGTGCGCCACGTACTGCCGCTACTGCACCCGCGGCCGCCTGGTAGGGGACCCGCGCCAGGGCTTTATGCGCGATTTTGAGGCGCAGATTGCCTACATCCGGCGCACGCCCCAAATTCGCGACGTGCTCATTTCCGGCGGGGACCCGCTGACCCTCTCGCCGGACCATCTGGAACGCGTGCTGAGCTCCCTGCGGGAAATCCCGCACGTGGAAGTCATCCGCATTGGCTCGCGCGTGCCAGTGTTCCTGCCGCAGCGGGTCACTCCTCAGCTGACCGGGCTGCTGGAAAAGTACCATCCGCTCTGGCTCAATATCCACGTCAACCATCCCAATGAGATTACCGCGGAGCTGGCCGAAGCCTGCGACCAACTCAGCCGGGCGGGAATTCCGCTCGGGAACCAGTCCGTGCTGCTGGCGGGCGTGAACGACGACCCGTACCTGATGCGCCGGCTGGTGCAAGACCTGGCACGCATCCGCGTACGGCCTTACTACATCTACCAGTGCGACCTGGTGGCTGGCGCCGGGCACTTCCGCACGCCGGTCTCCAAGGGACTGGAGATTATCGAAGCTTTGCGCGGGCACACCTCCGGATTCCTTGTGCCGACCTACGTGGTGGATGCCCCCGGCGGCGGCGGGAAAATCCCGGTCATGCCAAATTACGTGCTCTCCAGCTCGCCCGATAAGGTGGTGCTGCGGAACTTTGAGGGCTATATCAGCGCCTATTCCGAGCCGCTGGACTACCAGCCTCCTGATAAGAGCCTGACGGACCCGTATAAGCCGCAGGAGGAAGACTTGCAGGAAGGCGTGCTGGGCTTGCTTAAGGGCGACCACATGAACATCAAGCCGGAAGGCTTTGACGCGCTGCATATGCGCGGCGGCGAGCTGCACCGCTTGCGGAAGGACGCCAACAAGTGGAAAGCGCTGGGTATCGGGCATCAAGAAGCAGACCAAGAGGACCCGGACGCGGGGGCATAAGCCCTGTGCCACGGCGCGCGGCAGTTCTATTCCGCGCCAATTGCAGACAGACTGCTCGATTTTCCGACAATTCTAATAACTACCGGAATATCGGGTAGCGTCTTATAGTGTAGGTATCTCAATCGGTGACATTACTGGCGGAAATTCAGGTATTATTGACAAATACTTGAAAATCGGGTAGTATAGATACGCAACCAGGTATCCCTAAATCTTATGGAAAACCCGCAAACCAACCCACACGCCTTTTGCATCAAAGCGGATGTAATCGGCTCCCGAGCAAGCCATCAAGCGCAGCTGCTGCCGGAAATCGCGCGCGAACTGAACGCGCGCTTTGCGAGCGACCTGCTGACGCCCTTTACCGTGCGAGCAGGGGACGAATTATTCGGCGTTCTGATGAATCCAGAGGCGGGCTTTCAGGCGTATAAGGCGCTTTACGCCCTGTCCACCGCGCGCGGGCTGCCCTTCTACGTCGGGATGGGCGCGGGGAGCGTGGACCTGAACGAGAGCGCGAACGCGGAGCTGGTGAACGGCGCCGCCATCTGGTTGGCAGCCGAAGCGCTGGAAAAGCTGAAGGGCAAAGCCGAAAGCGAGCTCATGAGCCGCCAGAAACGCGCCAGGTTCCGCTATGCCATCGCGGTCAGCGAAAACCCTGCGGAAAACCAAGTGCTGCAGCATTTCCTGTTCTACATGATGAGCCACGTCCTAAGGCGCACCAGGCTGCAGCAGCAAGCGGCCGCGCTAAAAGAGGCGCACCCAGGCTGGGACAACCTGCGTTTGTACCGCGCGCTGGAAGGTAAAGAGCAGGAAGTCATCGAAGCGGAAAACGCCATCGCCAACTTCAGCAAACTGCTGCGGCGGGGCGATTATCAACTGGTGCGGGATGCCGAAGAGGCTTTTCTCTTCCTGCTGCATCGTTTTTGCGACGCGAACTAAGGTGTTGGCTGCCTCAGTCGCTTGGTGCATTTTGGTCGTGGAGGGCAAATGATTAAACCTTTGGCGGTACTCATCCTGGCGCATTTGCTGGCAGATTTCATCCTGCAGCCAGCCTCCCTCATTGCCCTCAAACAGCGCAAAAACCAAGCCCGCAAATTCTGGAACAGCGGCGTTTTTTGGCACAGCGTGGTGCATCTGGCGGTAAGCACAGCGCTGCTGGTTCTGTGGGGTTTATGGAACTGGCGCTACTTGCTGGCCGTCGTTTGCATTTTCGCCGTGCATTATCTGATTGACCGTTTTAAGTTCCTGTGGAAAATGCCAGGCACCTGGGTCTTCATCCTGGACCAGGCGCTGCATTTTGTTTGTATCTATTCCGTCCTGCTGGCGTTCGATCTGGCAGCCGCGCCGGTGCCGCTGATAGGCTTGGCGGTATCATTCGGCCAGCACAGCCTGGAGCTAAGCCTGGCGAGCAAACTCGCGCTGGGAGCGATGTGCGTAATCGGGCTGGTGTGGGTAAGCGGGCATCTGGTCAAGAACATTCTCGGCTCGCTCAGGCTGCGTTCCTTTGAAAGCCTGAAGAAACCCACTGGGGAGAATAGCTCCGCGAGCCCTGAAAACCAACCCACGCTGACCGAAGACAAGGACGGCAGGTCAGCCGAAGCCAGCACGGGAATGTACATTGGATACCTGGAACGGCTGCTGGTAGGCGTTTTTATGGTTTCGGGAATTTACACCGGGTTAGGCTTGCTGGGCACCCTCAAAACGCTCGCGCGCTTTAAACAGCTGGAAAACCGCGAGATAACGGAATACTTTATCCTGGGTACCTTGTTGAGCATGCTGTTTGGAATGCTCTTCGGCGCGCTCCTGCGTTTTATCGTTTTTTACTGAGCCGCCGGGTTTTAGCCCTTGCCTGCCAGCACATCCTGAACAGCCTTCACCAACACAGGGTCCACCTCAGCCTTGAGCGAGCTGCGCTCCGGCGGGATTTTGAGCCGGTCGATTTCCTGCGCGGCTTCCATAATCCAGCGGGCGGCCAAGTGCAGCGGAACGCGGCTGGTATCAATGACCAGCGAGAAATACTGCGCTGAGTTAGAGTTGACGTTATAGAAAGTCTGCAGAAAGCTTTCGCGGACTTCGTCGCTGTGCCGCACAATTTTTTCCGCTTCGAGAATATCTGATATTTGCTCGGTTTGCATCGCGTTGCGGATGCGGTGTTCCAGCGGAGCGCGCAGCAGTACGTTAAGCACGTTCTGGTAATCCTTGAGCACCACAAAACCGCCGCGCCCGATGATGACTGTATTGTCAGTTTTGGCAAAAGCCAGCAAGGTCTTGTTCAGCTGCTTTACCAGGTCGCGGTAGTCACTGTCGAACAAGGACCAGACGTTGTGCGTGGAATCGTAGACCTTATTGAATGAAGGCATACCGAACTGCGCCAAAACTTTCCCAATTGTGTCTTTGTCCACCTGGTGATAATTCAAGGAATTTATGACCATCTGGCTGATTAAACCTCCGCCAGTGCCGAGCTCACGTGACATGGTGATAATTGCCATGCGCGCCTCCTTTCTGCTTAACAGAAGTATAAAGACATTGAGGGCTTTAAGCAACCTGTTCCCACCGAAATGGCGGGAACAGGTGAGTTTCTTCGGGATTAAGCGGAGCGGGGTTATCCAACGACCAGACCAACCCAATCTTCCTGCTGGTATTTCGCGACAAGATTCAACCCATTGGCGCGCGCGGCGGAAAGCACATCTTCGGCTTGGTTTTCCAGGATGCCCGCCAGCACCAGTTTGCCCCCGGGTGCGACCAGGTCCGCGAGCCCCTCGTTAAACAGCCGGATTAGTACCGGCGCGAGAATGTTGGCAAGCACCAGCGGCGCCTGCCTGAGGGAATACTTAGCCGCCAGTATGTCCGCCAGAGAGCCCTGCGCCGCTTCCACTTTGTCATCAATGTTATTGATGCGCGCATTGGCAATTGTGGCACTGACCGCCTGTTCGTCGATATCAACGGCCAGAGCCCAGGTTGCGCCTGCTTTGAGCGCGGCAATGCTGAGGATGCCCGAACCGCAGCCCAGGTCAATGACCGGCTCGCCCGCGCGGATGGCGTTCTCAATGGCGAGCAGGCACAATTGGGTGGAGGGATGCGTGCCGGTTCCGAACGCCATGGCAGGGTCGATGCGCACCACTTGGCGGGTTTCCCCTTCAGGGATTTCCAGCCAGGCGGGCAGGATAAGCCAGCTATCGCCGACCCGCAGCGGCTGGTAGTTTTGCTTCCAGACCGTCATCCAATCCTGGTCTTCAATGCTGGCAAATTCCGGCGCGGGCAGAGGAACAATCCTGCCCATATACCACAGGGCTTCCTCCAGGCTGCGTTTTTTGCCTTCCAGGTCGTCATCCTGCGGCAGGTACGCCGCAACGCGCATCATGCCCGTGGGAATATGCTCGTGCTTTTCAGCGTCGTATTGGGTGATATTATCCAACACCACGCCCTCAGGGCAATATCGCGCGAAGACTTCCGCGACGGCTTCAGCCAGTTCCCCGCTGCACTTGATGGAGACTTCCACCCAGGCTTTTGGTTTGTTATCCACCGAGCACGTCCTTCAGTTTGTCCAGAAAGCTGCGTTCCTGGATTTTGATATCTGTTCCCATGGTTTTGCCCAGGTTCTCCAGCATTTTTTTCTGTTCCGCGCTCAGTTGGGTCGGAATTTGCACGTTCACGGTCACCAGCTGGTCGCCTCGGCTGCCCTGGCGGTTGATGACCGGGATGCCTTTTTCCTTCAGCTTGAAAACTTTACCCGGCTGGGTGCCCGGCGGAATCCGCAGTTTTTCGCTGCCTTCCAGGGTCGGGATGGTAATTTCGTCACCCAGGGCGGCTTGGGCCATGTTAATGTCCAGGTCCAGCAGTAAATCGTTGCCTTTGCGCCGGAAATACCGGTGCGGCTGGACTTCCAGTTCAAGGTAGAAGTTGCCGCTGGGTCCCCCGTTGCTGCCGGGTTGACCTTCGCCGATGACGCGCACCTGGTTGCCGTTATCCACGCCGGCGGGGATGTTGATTTTCCGTTTGACGGTACGGCGTTCCAGTCCGCTGCCGCGGCAGTTGTGGCAGGGATCTTCGATAATTTCCCCACGTCCACCGCACACCGGGCAGGGACCCACCTGAACCATGGAGCCCAGGAAGGTTTGGTGCACCTGGCGGACTTCACCCTGTCCCTTGCATGTGCTGCAGGTGACAGGCTTTTTGCCGGGTTCCACACCGGAACCGCTGCAGATGGCGCACTTCTCGTCCCGCGTGATTTCAATTTCTTTTTCCACGCCGAAAACAGCTTCTTCAAAGCTCAGGCGCGCGCGCGAGCTCAAATCCGCGCCGCGGCGGGGAGCGTTGCGCGAACGGCGCGCGGACCCACCCATACCCGAAAAACCGCCGAAGCCGAACAAGCCCTCCAGAATATCCGAAAGGTCCATGCTGCTGAAATCCGGCATGCCCTGGTAGTTCACGCCTTCCGGACCGTAGCGGTCGTAGGCAGCGCGCTTTTCCGCGTCGCTCAGAACGCCGTAGGCTTCGTTGATTTCCTTGAATTTCTCTTCGGCGTCGGGCGCTTTGTTGACATCCGGATGGTACTGCCTGGCCAGGGAACGGAACGCGTTTTTAACGTCATCCTGGCTGGCAGTTTTCGGGAGGCCGAGCACCTCGTAATAATCTCGTTTTGTTGCCATCATGATCAGAGCACCATGCCATCAACAACCAAGGCCCGCAAGGAGCCGCAAGGGTCCCGCGGGTGTTGGTTGCAATCTTTCAGGGGTTAAGCCTGTTTGAAGTCTCCGTCGACCACGTCGCCGTCATCGGGTGGGGTCTGATCGGAGCCGCCCTGCGGATTTTCGTCCTGCGGGGGCTGTTGGGAATATGCTGCCTGACCGACCTGCTGTAAAGTCTGCATCAGGGTTTCCACTTCGCGGTTGATTTCCGCGGGGTCGTCGTGATCGCGCACGGATTTCACTTTTTCGACAGCAGCTTCCACTTTCGCTTTGATATCCGCGGGCACTTTTTCGCCCAGGTCGCGCAGGGTCTTTTCGGAGCTGTAGACCGCATTGTCGGCGGTGTTGCGCGCTTCGATCAGGTCGCGGCGCTTCTGGTCTTCGTCCGCGTGCGCTTCGGCTTCACGGCGCATCTTTTCCACTTCTGCTTCGCTCAGGCCGGAAGAGGCGGTGATAGTGATGTTTTGGCTGCGTCCGGTGGCGCGGTCTTTCGCGGTCACTTCCAGGATGCCGTTGGCATTGATGTCAAAAATGACCTCAATCTGGGGCACGCCGCGCGGAGCAGGCGGGATGCCGTCCAATGAAAACTTCCCGAGCGACTTGTTATCGGCTGCCATTGGGCGTTCGCCCTGCAGCACATGAATTTCCACCTGGGTCTGGCTGTCGGAAGCGGTGGAGAAGACCTGCGATTCGCGGGTCGGGATGGTGGTGTTGCGTTTAATCAGCGGGGTGGCAATGCCGCCCAGAGTTTCGATAGAGAGAGTGAGCGGGGTAACGTCGAGCAGGAGGATATCCTTGACTTCGCCGCCCAGCACGCCGGCTTGGATAGCCGCGCCCACCGCGACCACCTCGTCCGGATTGACGCCCTTATGCGGGTCTTTATTGAACTGCTTGCGGACTGCTTCCTGCACCGCTGGCATGCGGGTCATACCGCCTACCAAAACGACTTCGTTGATGTCGCCGTTGCGGAAGTTCGCGTCCGCGAGCGCTTGAACCACCGGTTTCATGGAGCGTTCCACCAGGTCATCGGTCAGCTGTTCCAGCTTGGAGCGGGTAAGCGTGGTGACCAGGTGCTTTGGCCCGGAGGCGTCGGCGGTGATGTAGG
The DNA here is from genome assembly GCA_964590535.1 of uncultured Anaerolineaceae bacterium. Classification (GTDB taxonomy): domain Bacteria; phylum Chloroflexota; class Anaerolineae; order Anaerolineales; family Anaerolineaceae; genus Mesolinea. Next base: position 3,002 of record CAZPWL010000049.1, on the reverse strand, counting down.
GCAGGTTGATTTCCGCCTGCATGGTGGTAGAAAGTTCAATTTTGGCTTTTTCGGCGGCTTCTTTCAAGCGCTGCAAGGCCTGGCGGTCCTGGCGCAAGTCAATGCCGTTTTCCCGCTTGAATTCATCCGCGAGGAAGTCCATCACGCGCTGGTCAAAGTCGTCGCCGCCCAGGAAGGTGTCACCGCTGGTGGATTTGACCTGGAAGAGGCCGTCGCCAACCTCCAGAACGGAGATATCAAAGGTGCCGCCGCCCAGATCGTACACGGCGATGGTCTCGTTCTTGCGTTTGTCCAGCCCATAAGCCAGGGCGGAAGCGGTCGGTTCATTGATGATGCGCAGCACTTCAAGACCAGCGATTTTTCCGGCGTCTTTGGTGGCGTTGCGCTGGGCATCGTTGAAGTACGCGGGAACGGTGATGACCGCTTGCGTGACCGGTTCGCCCAGATACGCTTCGGCGTCGTGCTTGATTTTTGCCAGAATCATGGCGGAAACCTCGGGCGGGGTGTACTCTTTGTCGCCCAGCATCACGCGCAGGTCCCCGTTGGGAGCTTTGGTGATTTTGTAGGGCACGCGGGTTTTTGCGCGCTGCACTTCCGGGTCGTCGTATCGCCGCCCCATAAAGCGCTTGATGGAGAAAATGGTGTTCTCCGGGTTGATAATGGCCTGGTTGCGCGCCACGCGCCCCACCAGCCGCTCGCCGTTCTTGTTTACAGCGACGACCGAAGGAACCAGCCGCTCGCCTTCCGCGGAAGGAATGACGACGGGTTCCCCGCCGATCATGACCGCGGCGACTGAGTTAGTTGTGCCTAAATCGATACCGATAATTTTTGACATGAATGCTCCTATTTTGCTACCCGTACCAGGGCGGGTCTGATTACACGATCTTTAAGTTTGTAGCCGGTCTGAACGACCTCAATTACCTGACTGTCGGAGTACTCGGGATTTTCCTCGTGGGTTACGGCTTCCTGAAATGCCGGGTCAAAATCGTCGCCGGGCTGTACGTCGAGCGCGCTCACGCCTCTGGCGTCCAGCGTTTTCATCAGCTTTTGCAGGATGAGCCCGATGCCGCTAATCCAGGGGTCAGCTTCCGGGTCAGAAGGTCTGTTCTTCATCGCCCGTTCCAGGTCGTCTACCACCGGCAGGAAGACCTTGATGAGGTCCGCCAGGGCATTATCATAGACCAGAAGATTATCCTGGTCCACGCGTTTTTTGTAGTTGGCAAAGCTTGCCCGTTCGCGCTGCAGGCTGTCCAGATATTCCGCGGACTGGGCTTTCAGGTCTTCGCAAGCGCTTTTCAGCGCGTTCAGCTCGCTCTCGCCTGGCGCGGTCTGAGCGTTGCCTTGGTCGTCAGCACTATCCAGGTGTTCCTGGCCTTCTTTTTTCTGTTTTTTCGAATCAGTCATATTGTTCCTCATGAGTGTTCGCGCGCCAGGCGCGCGGTATTGTTTATCCAATCAAGTTTTCAGCCACCAAATCTGAGAGCAGCCCAGCCACGAAGCGCACGGTGGAAATGGTGCGCCCGTAGGGCATGCGCATGGGACCCAAGACGCCCACCATGCCAGTCAGTTGGTCCGGGATGCCGTAGCGGGTCAGAATGACCGAGCATTGGCGCAATTCCTGCCAGGTGCCTTCGCCGCCAATGAGCACCTGCACGCCGCCGACTTCGTTACCCAGGATGGTGCGGGAAAGCAGGTCGTCCAGTTTACCGCGCTCTTCCAGCAGGGAGAGGGCGGAGCGCGCCTGTTCCGAATCAGCGAATTCTGGTTCAGCCAGCACGTTGGTAACGCCGTCCAGATAAATCTCGCCGGTCACCAGCTTCTGCGAAAACCGCATTTGCTGCCGCACCGCCTCCAGAACCTGCAAGCCAGGCGGATCCATGCTAAGGTCCATGCGGTTGATTTGCTCCAACGAGCAATTCGCGCAGGTTTCGTTGATGCGGGCAGCCAAGGTGGATAAGCTTTCTTGGGTGGTGGCGTCACTCAAAGAAAGGATTTGCTGCCGGATTTCCCCGCCCACCAGAACCAGCACCATCAGCACCTGAGCCGCGCGCGTGGAAATCAATTCCAGGTGCTTGAAAGCCGCTTTTTCCGTGTGCGGCGCGGTGACAATCGAGGCTGCCTGGGATTGGGTTGCCAGTACTGAAGCTGCCAGGCGCAGCCAACCGTCCAGGTCTTGCTGGGCTTGGTAGAACTGGTGCGTGATGGTGTTGCGCATAGGGGCAGGCAGAGTTGTCTGCTGCGCCAGATTACTGACGAAAAAGCGGTACCCTTCTTCGGTTGGGACGCGGCCAGCGGAGGTGTGCGGTTGGCGCAGGTAGCCCAGTTCGGTCAGCGCTGTCATATCATTGCGAATCGTGGCGGAACTGATGGGCAGCGTGAACTGCTCGACCAGGGTCTTTGAACCGACGGGTTGGGCGGTGCGGGTATGCTCGTGCACAATCAGCGAGAGCAGTAATTTCTGGCGTTCGGTAAGTTCTGGTTTCATCATGGTTTGATTCTATTAGCACTCTCAGGCTGAGAGTGCTAAACTTCCGGAGTTAATAATACCACAGCGCGCCCAAAATTCAAGCGTTGAGTGCTAAGCAGTCCGTAAGATTTCTGTAAGAATTATGATTGCGGGTTCGGAAGGCAGCAAACTTTGGTGACGTAGCGGTTGACCGCCCCGAATTTGTATTTGTAGTCTTCATCACCGCGCATCATGTCGACCTCGCGCAGACCGCGGTCAATCGCCCAATGAATCACTTTTGCCAACAGCACCCAGCCCGGGGAACAGGGCGCGTAGGGCAGCTCCCAGGCGGAATTGTAGACCCACAGCTTGTCACCCTCAATGAAGCTAAAATATGCGGCGGCCTTATGCCCTTCGAAGGTCAGAAATGCCAGGTGCAGCCGTCCCTCCTGGAAAGCAAAGCCCGCGGTCGCTTGCAGGTGCTCACGCATGGCGGGGTTAAGGAAGGCTTCTTTGCGCGGGTCCTGGCGCATCATCGCCAGAAAGGCATCCACCT
>CAZPWL010000048.1:10763-12454 GCA_964590535.1 uncultured Anaerolineaceae bacterium | reverse complement strand
CAAGGATATTGGGAAATCTCGCGATTCTGCTGGACCAGGCAGTTTTTTCTGTCGCGCTGGGGGGAAGGTGCCCTCAGGGCGAAATTGTTAGTAAAAAAAACCCTCTTCAGTCTCGCTGCGCTTGCCGCAAAGCCTGCGGCACGCAAGCAGCCCCCAGGGGAAGCCAAAAAAACATTGCGCTCGCCAGCTTAGCCTACGGCACGCAAGCAGCCCCAGGGGCAGCCCAAACCGAGACCGCGCTCCTCAGCTTTCACTTCGGCAGACAAGCGCAGGCTCAATCTTTTCAGGCGGCATGCTCCGCGGAAATCCCTCGTGTGGTTCCCCGATGAAAGCGATGATGTTACAATTATCCAACGCGGCTGCGGACAAAAACTCATCCCAAACCCGGCAGCCCAGGTAAATTTGTTCTTATGAAGGAGCAATATGTCTGATGTAGATCCCCGCTTGGAACAATTAAACAAGATCCTTGCAGAAGCCAAATTAGCCGGCGGGCAGGCCCGCATTGACAAACAGCATGCCAAGGGCAGCCTCACCGCGCGGGAACGCATCCTGCTGCTGCTGGACGAAGGCAGCTTTAGGGAGCTTGAAGCACTGGTGGTGCAGCAAAATGACCCGCAAGCGGAATCTACCCTGGGAGACGGAGTGGTAACCGGCTATGGCAAGGTGGATGGGCGCCCGGTGTACGTTTATGCCCAGGATTTCACCGTGCAGGGCGGGGCTCTGGGCGAGATGCACAGCCGCAAGATTTGCCGCGTGATGGACCTGGCCGCCAAGAACGGCGCGCCTATCGTTGGAATGATTGACTCTGGCGGCGCGCGCATCCAGGAAGGCGTGAAAAGCCTGGGCGGCTATGCGGAAATCTTCCGGCGCAATGCCCAATACTCCGGGGTTGTGCCGCAAATCAGCCTGATTATGGGACCATGCGCTGGCGGCGCGGCGTACTCCCCCGCGCTTACCGACCTCATTATCATGGTGCAAAAACAGTCGTACATGTTCCTCACAGGTCCGCAGGTGATTAAGACCGTGACCGGTGAAGACGTGGACTTTGAATCCCTGGGCGGCGCGGACGTGCATCTGGGCATCAGCGGCACAGCGCACCTGGTGAGCCCCAGCGAGCGGGACGCGCTGGCGCTCTGCCGGCAGGTGCTGGCTTACCTACCCAGCAATAATGTCGATTCCGCGCCTGTGCTGGAAGGCGCAGACAATCCGTTCCGGCGCTCTGAAGCGTTGAACGCGCTCGTGCCCCTTAACCCGAACGAACCCTACAGCCTGCATACCGCGATTGAGCAGATCGTGGACAGCGGGTCTTTCCTCGAGATTCAGGCGGGTTTTGCGCCCAATGCCATCGTCGGGTTGGCGCGCCTTGGCGGCAGACCGGTTGGCATCATTTCCCAGGAACCTTCCAGCATGGCGGGTGTGATGGATATCGACTCGGCAGATAAAATCAGCCGGATGGTGCGCTTCTGCGACGCTTTCAACCTGCCTATCGTGACCTTCGTTGACTCGCCCGGTTTCCTGCCGGGTGTGGACCAGGAACACCGCGGAGTTATCCGCCACGGCGCTAAAGTGCTGTTCGCGTACTCCGAAGCCAGCGTTCCCAAGGTCAGCGTGGTCACGCGCAAAGCTTACGGCGGCGCGTATGTGGTCATGAGCAGCAAGTATCTTGGAACGGACATCACCTACGCCTGGCC
>CAZPWL010000048.1:0-10663 GCA_964590535.1 uncultured Anaerolineaceae bacterium | reverse complement strand
AGCGCGGCCCCGCGGAAACACGGCAACATGCCGCTTTAGGGCAGGTGAGATATGGGAGAAACAATACTGCAAGGTTTATCCATCACCGGCCTCGGCATGGGGTTGGTCTTTCTGATGATTATCGCTCTGTGGGGCATCATGGTGCTGCTGGTACGATTAACCAATCGCCCGGAAAAAGTTGATGAGACCCTCGAACCAGCCGCCCAGGAGCAGGAAAGCGCGGGCACGCAGGTTTATGCCGCCCAGGCAGCGGCGGCCGCAGTGGCGTACGCGCTGGCGGCTGAAGAACACATAAGCACCAGTGCCGCGCGCGTAAAAGCCAGCCCGGGGCAAAGCCAGTGGCTTTTAGGCGGGCGGGTGCGGCAGACCCTTCACAATCCAGGCAAAGGACAGAAGAAATGATTATTAACGTCAGCATCGCGGGAAAAACATACGCAGTAAAAATTGACGACGTGCACGCGCGGCCGGTTCGCGCGGAAGTGGACGGCGAGGTCTTTGAAGTTTGGCCGGAAGAAGCTGCTGCAGCCCCTGCCGTAAACGCGCCTGCCGCGCCCACTGCGCTTGCTGCGCAGGCAGCCGCCAGCAAGCCGCTGCCAAGCGCGGCTGCGCCCAGCGGGCGGGATTTAAACGCCCCCCTGCCCGGCGTAATCATTGAAATCAATGTGAAAGCCGGCGCGCAGGTGAAGTCTGGCGAGCCTTTGTTAGTCTTGGAAGCGATGAAAATGAAGAACATTATCCGCGCTGGCAGGGATGGAGTCATCGCGGAGGTGCTCGTTTCCGCTGGCGACCAGGTGCGCCACAACCAGCCGCTCTTTCGTTTTGAAGCCTAAAGGACGCGTTTATGGATTTTACAAACCTGTTGACCGAATTAGGGAAAGGTTTCGCGAACTTTAGCTGGCAGAACGCGGTGATGATAGCGGTGGCGTTGGTGCTGATTTACCTGGCGATTGCCAAGGAATACGAGCCGGTGCTGCTTCTGCCGATTGGCTTTGGCTGCCTGCTGGCTAACCTGGGGATGTCCAATGAAGTCGGTTTCATGAAAGTCATCTACGACGCCGGCATCAAGACCGAGTTGTTCCCGCTGTTGATTTTTGTCGGGGTAGGCGCGATGATTGACTTCAGCCCGCTGCTTTCCCAGCCCAGCCTGGTGCTATTGGGGGCAGCCGGGCAGTTTGGCATTTACGCCACGCTGCTTTTAGCGCTGCTGCTGGGCTTTCCGCTAAACCAGGCGGCCTCGATTGGCGTTATCGGCGCGATTGACGGACCGACCGCGATATTCGTGGGCAGCAAATTAGCGCCTGAAATCATTGCCCCAATTGCTGTGGCGGCTTATTCCTACATGAGCCTGATTCCCATCATCCAGCCGCCAATTATGAAGCTGATGACCACCCGCAAGGAACGCTTGATCCGCATGGAATACTCCCCTAAGCCGGTGTCTCGACTGACGCTGGTGGTGTTCCCGATTTTGGTGACACTGCTGGTAGCGCTGGTTGCCCCGGATGCCGCGCCGCTGATGGCAGCGCTGATGCTGGGGAATTTGCTGCGCGAAGCCTTGGTGGTGGACCGGCTGAGCAAAATGGCGCAAAACGAGCTGATCAACATTGCCACGCTCTTTTTGGGGCTGGCGATAGGCTCGACGATGACCGCCGCGAGTTTTTTGAACCTTAAGACTCTGGCAATCCTCGCGCTTGGGCTGCTGGCTTTTGTGATTGACACGGTGGCCGGGCTGCTCTTCGGCAAGCTGATGGCGTTGGTGACGCATAACAAGGTAAACCCGCTGGTCGGGGCGTGCGGCATCAGCGCTTTTCCGATGGCTGGCCGACTCTCCGCCAAGATGGCGCTTGAGGAAGACCCTTCAAATTTCATCCTGATGCATGCCATGGGGGCCAACACCGCGGGTCAGCTTGGGAGCGTAATCGCCGGTGGGCTGCTGCTCGCGCTGGTGATGGGATTGCATTGATCGATGTCACATTGATATAGCCGCCTGTGAGGGCGGCTTTTTTATTGCTTTCCTTTTTGGTTTGCGCCGGAAAAAGCTGCATGGCAGCAAAAAAAAACGCGGTCAACGACCGCGCGATTTACCTCACATGGAAAATTAGTCCGAGGAATCGGGTTTATTCTCAGGCACGTGCAGCCTGTATCCGATGGAGCGTTCGGTCAGAATGATAGCAGGATGGCGGGGGTCTTCTTCCAGCGCCTGACGTAGCCAGCTGATATGCACGTCCAGCGTGCGGGTATCACCGGTGTAGTCGGTTTCCCAGACTTTCTGGAAGAGTTCTTTGCGCGGGAGCACTTTGTCGGGCTCGTCCATCATGCTCAGCAATAATCTTGTCAGGCGCGGGGTGAGATGGGCTTCTTTGCCGCCGCAGGTGACCATATTAGAACGCGTGTTTAGCAGAAGCGCGCCCAACTTGTGCAGGTGGCGGTTTTCGATGGTCTGAAATGTGCGGATGCGATTAACCAGTTTCTGAACGGTAAACGGCAGCGCGAGCACAGTGTTGGCTTCGGCAGCTTCGCTTTCATCGGCGCCTTTCTTGACGATCAGCACAATAGGGCATTCAGGCAGCAGCGCCCGAAAGCGCCGGGTGATACGCACGCCGTTTGTGCGAAGCGAAGCCGCATTGATAACGATCACCATCGGGAGCATTTCACTCAGCAGAGCGATACCCTCAGCGCCGCTGTTTGCCGTGCGAACCGTGTACCCTTTGCGCTCCAGGTCCGATGCGAAGGCAAAGTGATTAGTACGATTGCCCTCGATACAAAGTATTGAAACCTGGGAATTTTCCAGCAAAGCGTCCTCGATCCTTATGCGTACTGCTTGTTAATCGGCCCTAACTTGCCTCTATCAGGATAAGGCAATGTTTTTACAGACCAACATTTATAAAACATCGCCCCCGAAGCCCGCAGTTGCCGGTGGGTAGAAACTTGTTGATCGTTAATTGTAAAAATATTATAGCCGAAAGTTCATGCAAGTGGAATATGAGAAAACACAACTTCGAAGCAGGTGGGTAAGCGCGCGTTTGGCTGGTAGAATTGAAAGCAGTAGCCCGGCGTGATAAAATTATTCTGAAGGTGCGGTTTTTCGCCCGGCTCTAGGTTGCTATGAAAAAAATGCGAGAGTGTCTGATATCAAGTGTCCGCGTCAGCCTGATTAATCAGGACCGTATCGTGGTGTTAAAAGAGAAGGACCAGGAACGCTACCTGCCAATTTGGATCGGATTGTATGAGTTCGAGGCAATCACCATCGTGCTCCACAAAATCGAAACCGCCCGCCCCCTGACCCACGACCTGATGAAAAACCTGTTTAACGTGCTGGATGCCCGGCTGCTATCCGTGGAGATTACTGCCCTGGAGTCAGACACCTTTTACGCCAACCTGGTCATCGAGCAAGGCGGCGCGCAAAAGCGTGTGGATTGCCGTCCATCCGATGCCCTTGCGCTGGTGGTTCGCACGGGTGTGCCTGTATTCGTGGCTGAAGACGTGCTCGACAAAGCATCTGTGATTCCTGAGCTTGAGATTCAGCTAGAAGAGGAAGAAACGGAAACGTCCGCGCCAAAACTTGGCGACCTCAGCGTGTTTGAAGAATTTTTCAGTAAGCTTGATGATTCAGACACAGATGAGGCAAACCCAGAAAGCAAAGACGACGATCCCGACCTGGTTCCCTGACAATTTATCATCCTCCTCCCAGACTAATTTTTGACAGGTGGAGATTTGGAGTGCGAATGAGCGATCAAGATTACACCCCGGGCAGCACCGGCGACCCCACAGCTAACCAACTATTTGACCGGAGCATGGAAGAAGCTGTGATTGGCGCCGTGCTAATCGCACCTGTTAAATACCTGGATGTGTCCTCCATTCTGCAGGCAGAAGATTTTTATTACCGCAGTCATCAATGGATTTGGCAGGCCTTCGCAAGTCTGTACTCCAGCGATCCGACCTTTGATCTGCTCACTGTAAAGCAGCAGCTGGCGGCCCAGGGGCATCTTGAGGATATCGGCGGGGTGGAATTCCTGGCAAGTCTGATTGCTCAGGCGCCTTCCGCGCTGCACGCCGAAGCCTACGCGCGCAATATTAACGCGTTGGCTGCCCGCCGCAGACTGCTTGCAGCGGCTAATGAGGTTGCCAAGCTGGCATACCGCAAAGATATTAATGTGGACACGGTGATTAACCAGGCGGAACAGTCCATTTTCGGAGTCAGTCAGGAACGCTACAAGCACGACCTTGTGCCAATAAAGACCATCGCGGGTGATTACTTGGACCGCATGGCTGAGATGAGCCTGCAGACCGGCGCAGTATCCGGCCTGGAGACCGGGCTAAAATCAGTCGATAAAGTCCTGGACGGTCTGCAAAAATCTGATTTCATAATTGTTGCCGGCAGACCTGGTCAGGGAAAAACAGGTTTCTTAATCGGAATCGCGAAACATGTCGGGCTGCAGCTTAAGCGCAACGTGGCGATGTTCTCGTTGGAGATGTCTTCCGAGCAGCTGCTCCAGCGTTTGTTGGCGCAAGCCACGGATATTGACTCCCAGAAATTGCGCTCAGTGCGGCTTTCATCGGAGGAAATGAACCGCTCCGTCAGCGCCCTTGAAGTGCTCTCCGATGCGAATATTTACATTGACGATACACCCGCCATCACGCCGCTGCAGATGCGGACAAAATGTCGGCGCCTGCAGATGGAATACGGGTTGGACCTGGTCATCGTCGATTACTTGCAGTTAATGTCCGCGGAAGTAAAAACGGATAACCGCGTGCAGGAAGTCTCGTATATCTCGCGCTATCTTAAAGTGCTGGCGCGTGAACTTAAGGTGCCGGTCATCGCTGCGGCCCAGCTCTCCCGCGCGGTAGAGTCCCGTCCGGACCGGACCCCCGTACTTTCTGACCTGCGTGAATCCGGCAGCCTGGAGCAGGACGCTGATATTGTCATGTTCATCAATCAGCCCAACGCCGAAGAAAGCAGTCCATTCCACACCGTTGCCAAGCTTTCGATTGCCAAGCACCGCAACGGTCCGACCGACCCCGGCATTGAACTGATCTTCCAGAAACGGCTCGCGATGTTCCGGGACCAGTACTACGGCGCGGTGCCGGATTAGGCTTATCGCGATGAGCGCTTCTCTCCCTTCTGGAGGATTTTTTAAAGAGCAGGGAACTGCCTGGTATTTGCCCGGGGACTTGCTGGAACGCGCCGCGGAAACTTCGCTCTCCGCGGATGCCCTCTTGGCTGTGCTGGCATTTTTCCGTCTTCTCGGCGGACCTGAAGAAGGCAGCCAGGCTGTCCGGCGGGATACGCTGGTGGACGCGCTGGACGCCACGCTTTTTGACCTGGACCCTGCCCGCACGAAGTCCGCTCTGGAAGGGGCCTTTGGGGCTGGGTGTCTGTTGAATTATGAGGATGTAATTCTGGCAGGCACTCCGACTGGAAAAGACCTGCTTGTGCAGCTGCAGGAAGGCAGCCAGACGCTTGATCAGCTGAAAATTGTCAGCTGCCTCCCGGTGCCTGAACGGCTGAACATCTTCCGGCTCTACGAGGCAAATATTGGCCCCCTGACGCCGATGATGGCGGAAATGCTCAAGGCGGACGCGCTTGATTTCCCGGCGGAATGGATTGAGGACGCTGTTGGCGAGGCAGTGGAACGCAACATCCGCAACTGGCGCTACGTGCGCGCCATCCTGAAGACCTGGAAAGAAAAGGGTCGTGAAGAGAGACCAAAACAAACTGAGGGCAATCTTGAGAAGTATCGAAAGCTCTACGAAGACCAAAGGCGCAGAAAAAAACATGAGTGATATGCTTCAGAGTACAGGCGATTCAGATTTCATTGGCGACCCGGACTGCCCATATTGCCACGGATTTGGGTTTGTGGGGAAGGATGTGCCATTCGGGCACCCGGAATTTGGTAAATTGAAAGCGTGCGTTTGCCGCGAGCGTGAGTTGGCGGAAGCCCGCCAGAAAAAACTCTATGAACTGAGCAACCTGGGCGCGCTGCAAGAGAAAACTTTTGAAAACTTCAAAGCGCGCGGACGCGTCGGGCTGGCAGCGCAGCAGGCTGATTCTTTGGAGCAAGCCTACAACAGCGCCGTGCACTTCGCGGGGACGCTGCAAGGTTGGCTGCTGCTCCTCGGCCGTTACGGCTGCGGGAAAACCCACCTGGCGGCTGCGATCGCCAATCAAGCGGTTGTGATGGGGATGGAAACCCTCTTCCTCACAGTCCCGGACTTGCTGGACTGGCTGCGCTTCGCGTATTCCGATAATGCTTCCGACTCTTTTGAAGAGCGCTTTGAGACAATCCGGGATGTGCCGCTGCTGGTGATGGATGATTTTGGCACCCAAAACGCCACTGCCTGGGCGCAAGAAAAGCTGTTCCAGATTCTCAACTACCGCTATATCAACCATCTGGCGACGGTGATAACCAGCAACAATCCGCTTAGTTCTTTTGAGGGGAGAATTCGTTCCCGCTTGATGGACCCGGAGCTTGTCGCGCGGGTGGAAATCCTGGCGACTGATTACCGTAATCCGGCGGATGACATTGGGCACCCGGAGCTTTCCAGCCTGAACTTGCATGCGCGCAAAACTTTCGAGAGCTTCAGCCTGCGGCGCGATGAGGCAATTCCCTCCACGGACCGCGCCATGCTCAAAGACGCGTTGGACGCAGCCCGGGCTTTCGCGCGCGACCCGCAGGGCTGGCTGGTCTTTATCGGTCCTTTTGGCTGCGGAAAAACCCACCTGGCAGCTGCTATCGGGAACTACCACGCGCAGCTGGGCAACCCACCGCTGATGGTGGTGGTGCCGGATTTGCTGGACCACTTGCGCGCGGCTTTCGCGCCCAACAGTTCCGTCAGCCTGGACCAGCGTTTTGAAGAAATCCGCAGCGCGCGCCTGCTGATATTAGACGACCTGGGCACGCAGTCCGCCACGCCCTGGGCGCGGGAAAAAATCTATCAGCTCTTCAACTACCGCTACAACGCGGAATTGCCAACCGTCATCACTACCGTGAACGCGCCGGGTGAGATGGACCCCCGCCTGCAAAGCCGGCTCTCGGATACGCGCCTATGCAAGATTGTCATCATGAGCGCTCCCCCTTACACCGGCAGCGGGAAGGGGCAAGCCAGCCGACCGCCGCGCTGAAATCCAAAGGCGGAAACCCGCTTTGGGTAAGTTTGGCTGGGCAGGAGCTAACCCGGGCGCCAGCGGCCGGGCATAAAATCCGGCTTTGTGTTATCATTCGTACGCTTAAAACTTAATCAATCCAGAAACCTGCGTCAAGCAGGCTATTCTATGTTAAAAGTGAGTTATATGAACAAAATTATTCGGGAAGTGCCCAATCATTTTATTCTTCCTTACCGTCTGAAGCGCCTGGCGGACCTTGCCCATAATCTTTGGTGGGTATGGAACCCCGAAGCAGCCCGGCTGTTCAAGGATATCGACGCACAGAGTTGGGACGATTGCAACCACAACCCAATTGTTTTTCTGCGCACTGTGAACCCGGCTGCGCTGGAAAACCTGACCCAGGACCGCTATTTCCTCGACCGCTACGACCGCATCCTGCGCGAATTTGACTATTACATGAAGACCGGGAAAACCTGGTACGCTCAGCATTACCCGGAGCTGTTGGACGACGAAATCGCGTATTTCTCGTTCGAATACGGGCTGCACGAATCCCTGATGGTATATGCCGGCGGTCTGGGCGTCCTTTCCGGCGACCATTTGAAAGAAGCCAGCGACCTGGGCATCCCGCTGGTCGCGGTAGGTTTCTTGTATACATACGGCTACTTCTCCCAGAAGATTACCGAGGATGGCTGGCAGGAAGCCCGCCACGTCCATATCGTCTACGAAGACCTGCCCCTGGTGGCGCTTTATGATGAACACCACGAGCCCATCAAAATCGCCATTGATTTGCCCGGCCGCAAGGTTTTTGCCCGGCTTTACGAGCTCAACATCGGCCGCGTCACCCTGGTGCTCTTGCAGACCAACATCCCCGAGAACAACCCGCAGGACCGGCAGTTAACCGACCGCCTCTACATCAGCGATCCCGAGCTGCGCGTCTCCCAGGAAATTCTGTTGGGCATCGGTGGTTTGCGAGCGCTGCAGGCTTTGGGGCACAATGCCGCCATCTACCACATGAACGAAGGACATTCGGCATTCCTGACCCTGGAACGCATTTCCCAGTTTATGCAAGCGGGCAAGACTTACGCCGAAGCGGCAGACCAGGTGAAGCGCTCCAGCATCTTTACCACCCACACGCCGGTCCCCGCGGGAAACGACGAATTCCCAATCTGGTTGATTGACAAATATTTCTCCGGCTATTGGCCGCAGCTTGGCTTGAACCGTGATGAATTCATGAACATTGCCTTTGTTCGCCAGGAATGGGGCGGCGAGGCGTTCAGCATGCCTGTGCTGGCGCTCAAACTCTCCAACTACCGCAACGGAGTCTCCAGGATACACGGTGATGTCTCCCGGCACATGTGGCAGCAGCTCTGGCCGGACACGCCTGTGGATGAAGTGCCGATTTCGTACATCACTAATGGCGTTCACACCGGAACCTGGCTCGCGCGGCGTTACGCGCTGCTTTTCAACCGCTATTTGGGCTCGGACTGGAAAGAACGCATTGATGACAAGGAAATGTGGCAGCGCATTGATGAAATCCCTGATGAGGACATCTGGCGCATCCGCCAACACCTTAAGCGAAAGTTGGTGGCGTACATGGTCAGCCGGGCGCGCACGCAGTGGAAAACCACGGTCGTGCATCCGGTACAGACGGTAGCCAGCGGCGTGCTGCTGGATCCTTACGCGCTGACGATTGGTTTTGCCCGCCGCTTTGCGACATATAAGCGCGCGAACCTGCTCTTCAGGGACATCGACCGTTTGCTGCGCATTGTCTGTAACGATCGCAAGCCGGTCCAGATAATCTTTGCCGGCAAAGCGCACCCCGCCGACGAACCCGGGAAACGCTTGATTCAGGAAGTTTACCAGCACGTCAAGGACGCGCGCTTTGGTGGACGGCTGGTCTTTTTGGATGATTATGATATGAATATGGCCCGTTTTCTGGTGCAGGGCGTGGACGTCTGGCTGAACACCCCCCGCCGTCCGCGCGAGGCATCGGGCACCAGCGGCGAAAAAGCCGCCCTGAACGGTACCCTCAACTTCTCGGTATTGGACGGTTGGTGGGCTGAAGGTTACAACGGCGCGAACGGCTGGGCTATTGGCGATGCTACCGAGTACGCGGACCTGGACCAGCAGGATAACGCCGACGCGCAGAGCCTGTACGATACGCTGGAGAACGAAATTGTTCCGCTCTATTACTCCAAACGGTCCGCGGATGGTTTGCCGGGAGACTGGATTGGCCGCATCAAAGAGAATATCAAGACGCTTGCCCCACAATTCTCGATGACGCGCATGGTCAAGGAATATATTACTGACCTCTACATACCCGCGATTTCCTCCGCCAAAGAGCCCCCGCAGGCGTAAGGGATAAAAAAGGAATTTAGTACTTATGGATTTTCTGCAAAACGCTACGCCCATTGTTGGCGCACTGCTTGTCTTCTTTTTGCGTCTGATCAACTACACGATGGACACGCTGCGCATTATGTTGACCATGCGCGACAAGAAAGCGCTGGCGTGGATACTTGGCTTTTTTGAATCCATCCTGTTTGTTGTTGTCATGGGCGCCGTACTGAATGACCTGGATAACGTGCTTAAGGTAGTCGCCTATGCTGGCGGCTTTGCCACGGGCAACGTGGTGGGTATGCTGATTGAAAAACGCCTGGCGATTGGCTATTCCCATATCAGCATCATCAGCCGCGGCTTTGGGAAGGAGATTGCCCAGGCGCTGCGCGCGCACGATTTCGCGGTAACGGAAATTCCCGCGTACGGGCGCGACGGCAAAGTTGCTTTGCTGAACTGCTCCGTGCAGCGCAAGCTTGCCGCGGATGTGGAAAAACTGGCGCTTGAACAGGACCCGGAAGCCTTCATCACCATTGAGGATGTGGTTCCCCGCCAAAGTGGTTATTGGGGCAGAACCGGTATTAACCGCTAAATTTGGCAGGCAGCTATCCGCATGCAAAACAAGATTGGCGCGCTTATCTTTGATTTTGACGGTCTCATTCTGGATACGGAGAGCCCGGAAGTGCAGATATGGGACCGCCTCTTCACAGAGGCGGGCGGCAAATTTGACCATCAGGCTTATCTTGGCACGATTGGCAGCTGGGACAATTCAAGCTACGTACCTGGTGAGTATCTTGCCAGGCTGATGAACCACGGCGTGACAGCCCAACAGTTGATTGAGCGCGTCCGCGCGGAATCCGCGGAGATGATTGCCCGGGAAGCGCCGCTGCCGGGGGTGGAAACGCTTATCGCCCGGGCGCGCGCCGCGAAGCTGCGCTTGGCGGTGGGTTCCAGCTCTCCCGCCGCGTGGGTGCGCGGGCATTTGAGCCGACTGGGATTAATTGAGAACTTTGACGCAGTCGTAACCTTTGATGACGTGCGCCAGAGCAAGCCTTCCCCTGAAATCTTTCTGACCGTCCTGGCACGGCTGGGGATGAGGGCGGAGCAAGCGCTGGTGCTTGAGGATTCCCACAACGGAGTCCTGGCAGCCAGCCGCGCGGGCATTCGTGCGGTGGCAGTGCCCAACGCCGTCACCAGGGGGCAGGATTTTTCGCTGGCGGAGGAAGT
>CAZPWL010000047.1:0-12777 GCA_964590535.1 uncultured Anaerolineaceae bacterium | reverse complement strand
TTATACCAATCCTCTTCGCAGCAGCTGCGAACAAAAATCAGTCTTCAAGCAAAAGTTCAGCCTCATCTTCGTCAAGGAGGTTTCCGGCGGAAAGCCAATCCTCCACGTCAACGGGATCCACTGGTCGGTTGCAGTAGCTGCGGTAGACGCAAAACCGGCAGCGCTGAACGTCCTCCGTTTTCTCAAATTCCTGCGTTCCATTCGCTCTAATCTGGAAGACAAGCGCGCTAAGGCCTGCGCTGCATTCATTTAGCTTTTCAGGTCCGTATTCCAGCACAATAGGACTGCCAGGCTCGGTGACTTCCCAATAGACCATTCGGATAGTCTGTGTGAGAGCACCCGAGGAAATTGAAGGCTGATAAGCAAGCACCAGGGGAAATACCTTGCTCTGCAGCTGAGCTTCCAACCAGGCCTTGGCAGGTTTCTTTCTGGACGTTTTCCAATCGTAAATCGTGTAAACGCCTCGATCTTGCTGAAGAAGGTCATACTTAGCGCTGAGCAAAAAGCCATTGAGACTGGCGGTCAGGGTGTACTCGGGAGCAAGCTTGCCCGAAAGTTGCTGATAAATCGAATTCACGAAGCGCTGAAACCAAGCGTGAACCCGTGCATCCGGGTCGTTGACCGCGCCGCGTTCCAGGGCTTCCGCGGGAACACCAAGCAATAATTGGTGCACAAGTTGATGAAAACGCGAGCCAGCCGAGCGGTCGCGTTCAAACGCCAGCATATCGTTTGTTGCCGGTGCTGGCCAGAGGAAGTGTTCAATGTAGCGCAGATAAAACTGAAACTTACAATTCACGTAAGTCTGCAAATTGGACTGTGTAAACGTGAATCTGTCAGGGAGCAAGCCGGTCATTCTTCTTCCTTTCAAGGTATTCACGCATCGCACTAACCGCCAGCGCTTCGTTTTGCTTCTTATCCTTACCCGTATTGAATGAGATGGTCAGAGAACGCTTTGCGCGGGTGATACCAACATATAACAACCGCAGACGGTCGCGCACGCTGTCCGCGCGCAGTGCAGACGTGTTTGAAGTATCCACAAAGCTTCCCTCCGCTAACGCGCGCAGTTGGGTGACCAATTCCGACTGTAAATTCATCCTTCCTCTCAAGAAGTATTTCTCGCCACGTTGGCGTTCTTCTTCCTTGCCGGTCGGAAAATCATAGGCATTGGCGGAACTGATAAAAACCTTATCCCATTCCAAGCCCTTTGCTTTGTGCAGTGTCGCCACGACTACCTTTCCACGATAGGCTTCCGGGTCAAAGCCTTCGCCTTCCGCTGCAAACTGGGCCATTCGTCGTTCATTTTTCGCGATGGCGAGAAGCTCCTCGTTGAGCACCGCCAGTGTCCACTCTGGGTGGAGTTCCTGCAATTCCCGCAGAAGGAGCGCCATCTTGTGGATGGAAGCCATTTCCAGATTGTCCAACGCCAGGTCCATTGCCGCCGCTATTATGAACTGGTCTGGCGGTAAATGCGCGGCAAGATGCCACTTTCTCGCGATATCCCGGAATCTCCTCAACTCCAAGAGCACTTGGGCCGAAGTGCCGCGCTTCTCCAGTTGGCTCAGCCAATCTTGGTCACCGCTTGGATAGAGGTAATCTTCAACATGCTCACACTTTCTGATGAGGTCAGAACAGTGCTTCACCAGCGCCCAACTTGCTTCATCAGCGCGCTCCTCCCGATGAGCCGCCTTAAATGCCTGGGCTAATGCAGCGGGGTCATCTGGGCGGATAACGGAGGAAAGCAAGCGGTTTACAAGCCCGGCTGAAGCCCGCGTATTTTGCGGCATCGCTGTTAGAGCATCTGTCACTGGAATTTCACGTTCCTTGAGCGCAGTGACGATTTCACTCACCCGTTTATTAATCAATGCGAGCACCGCTACGGTCGTATCCGGGTAGCGCTGCAGCCACGCTTCAGCGGATTTGGCGAGGATATCCAATTCAAGATCCGGAGAGACCTGACGATGGTCCAATTCCACGGCGGGCGGAAGCGCGCTAGGGTTCGGCTGCGGGTCATCCGGTTTGGTGGGTTCAATGAGCGGCAGGGATAATGCTTCACGGGCATCCTCAAAGGGATGCTGCGTGCGAGTCCATTCACTCAAGAAGTTGGCAAGGTCAATAATTTCCGGGCAGGAACGACCGGATTCTGGCAGCGGTTCGCTGCGCACGCCGTCCTCTTTCAGGAATGCTTTCAGGAGATTGGGATTTGCCGTGGTAAAGCTCTGGTAAATGGCTTGATTTGGGTCTCCCACCCGCACCCAATTCCCCTCAGGACCTACGATCGTGCGCAGGATTTTTTCCTGCAGCAGGCTCGAATCCTGTGCTTCGTCCTCAAGGATATACGGCCAGCGGTAATGAAGCAGTTCTGTCAGGCTGGGGTCTTCTTGCAGGCACTGGTACGCAAGCCGGATGAGGTCTGAAAAGTCGACTGCCGCGCGGTATTGAAGAGCATTCTGGTAGTCGCGATAGATTTCCAATCCCATCTTCAGCAGAGGGTCTGTCCTGAGGTAAGATGCCGACAGCAGCTCCTGCAGAAGGGCTGGGGTAAGCAAATGATCCTTTGCTTCCTTGATGAACGCTGAAGCGGTTTCCTTGATCAGATCCGGCAGATCTTTTTGCCTGATCTGTTCCAGCTTTCGAGGGGCCAGGTCGTCAGCGAGAAAGTCGTCCAGGATATCGGAATTATTCCGGTACCATGCTGCAACACTGCCGCTTAGGATGGCGTCCGCGTCCGGTTCACTTAGAATTGAAAATTCGTTGCTTAGCCCTGCTAATTCCGGGCGCTCGCGGATGATGTCGTTAGCCAGGCCGTGCAGGGTTCGCACCCGGTAACCCAGATTTGAAAGCATCCCGCGCTCAAGCAGCAAACTGCTGATGCGGCTGGCGAACACATCCGCGGCGGAATTGGAAAAGGTGACTATCAGGATTTCCTGCTCGGGCTGGAGCTCTTGTTCTGCGACCAGTTTGACAGCCAGACGGGAGAGCGTCCAGGTTTTTCCGCTGCCGGGAACGGCTGAAATGCCCATTTTGCCGGCCTGGTAGCTGAGGATGCGTTTCTGGGAATCGCGCAGTCGCTGTTCAGGCATTGTCGGCGTCCTTTGCGGCCAGGCGAAGCAAGCCCTGGATCTTCATCAGGAGCAGGCCTTTCTCTTCCTGCCCGCTCTGACCGAAATCACTCAAACCAAGGATAACGCCTTTGTTACAGCGGCTAAGCAAACCCTCCAGGACACTGTCAAGGAGTTCAAGGCTGACGCGTCTCTCCGCTTCGGTCGTCCACTTCCTGCCAGGCTGCCATTCGCGGCTGAGCACATAGGGCTGCGTGAGCGGTTGCTCGAGGCGTTCATACCAGCCGGAACTGCCCACGCTCAGCCATACCTGGTAATCCACAGTCCTGCCGGAACTGAGAAAACTCAGCGCGGGGGTGATTAACACCCGCCCGTCATCATTCAAGTCCCAATCACGCAGGTATTGCGCGGAAATGATACCGTCCAGGATATTGCGGGTGAAATCCTGGTTCACCTGATCTGGACTGGCCAAATCCGCCGGGTCCAGCGAAAGTCGGAATTTCCGGAAAGATTCCATCAGGACAGCGGTAGATTGCGCGGCGCTGATATTTTGATAAAAGCCGAATCCCTCTTGCGTCAGAATCCCGCTGAAAAGACGGCTGAGAAAAAGGTCTAGTGGCTCATCATTTTGAACTTTTTGCAGCCACAATCGCAGCGCATCGTAACTCGCCGCGATCTTATCCGGAATTCTAGCCTTCAGTTCTTTAGAGGCGGCCGCAAATGGAAGCAGTGCGGAGTCTTTTGCTGACGGGAGGCATAATTCTGAGCAAATGAGCTGCGCTCGAACCAGGTCCAGTCCGGATATGCTGGCGGATAACGCGCTGGTTACTCGGAACATGTCTGGAGCAGGCGTCCAAACCGGGTGCGCTAACTGAGCCAACGTTGTCAGCTGCTGAATAATCGGATTCTCCAGTAGAGAAATTGACGGCCGCAGCAGCCAGGAAGGAATGCCGGCCGCACCAAGCTCTTGTTGGATGGCAAAGCCCATTGCGCTGGAGAGATAAGGTGCAAGTACCACGATCTGACCCGGAACTGCACCTTCTCGTACCAGACTGTTTACCATTTCCACGCTTTGTCTGATCATCTCAGGAAAGAAACGCGCCGGTTTTTCTGGCAGATGAAGCGCTTGCAGCAAGTCTGATTGGTGCAGGGGCTGACGTTTATTGTCTGGCTTCCTCTGAAAGGCACGCTTTAGTGCTTGCATCGGCGCCGTTGTATGCTGCGTGAAAAAAGTTACGGAGTGTTGCGCGTTTGTTTCCAGGCGCAGCGCGGAGCTGGGGTCAGCGCCCAGGATGCGGCGGTAACCCGCGTTCTCGTCAAAAAGTAATAGCGCGCTCCTGAATCCGGGCAGCCATTCTGTGATGATGTCATGGACGTAAGGCGGATCTTCCTCGCAATTGTCATAAACCAACTGCTGGTAGCTGTTCTTCAAAAAGCGCTTGCAAAGATCTTCCTCCCAGATTGAATGTCGGAAAAGTTCAACCTGGAGGGAATAATCGAGCAAATTGTTTTCCAGACAAAACATGCGGAACGCGCTGGCGGCGGTTTGCACATCCTGATACACATTCAGTTGGGCTGGGCTGCCAGTCCAGGCGGAGGAAAGCCGCGTGAATATTTCCCCAAGTGGGAAGCCAACCAACGCGGATTTGTTTACGCTGTCCAGAATCTGGCTGAAAAGCCTGTGTTTTGGGATTGAGACAGAACTGAACGCACCAGCATCGAGCATTGGGTCCACGATTTTGCCCATGTAATACTGGGCGGTTTCCAACGTCAGGAATTGTGGTGGCGCGTATGGATTCGCGAAACCAGCGCTGCTGCCAATCAGCGGCCAAAACAACCCGACCATGCGCCGGGCGATGCTGTTCATTGTGGTCAGACTTACCCGACTGGGATTATAGGCTTCGCTTTCTTCCAGTCCGCGCCTAAGACTGCTGCCCATCACGCGTTGGGGCAATAATATCAGCACACTATCGTCCGGTCGCTCGGCAAAAATCCGTTTAAGCCGACACAAGGCAGCAGTAGTTTTGCCTGTTCCGGCAGATCCGCGCAAAAAGAAGCTTCCTTCCAGTGGAAGCGCGACAAGCCGCTCCTGTTCGGTTGTCAGACGCATTTTGGGAGAGCTCCTCGCTCAGAACATCTGAAGGCGCGTGAGATGATTTCTAATTCCACAATCCTAATTATAAGGCAGGATAAATCCAAAAAACTTGCAGCTGAAGTATGACACGCTTCAGCCCACAGACAGCTTGGTATAATTCAACCAGGCTCACCTGTTACCGGAAAGGATAACCCTCGATGAATTCCTCCTTGACCCCGTTTTTTAAGCCCAAGGGCGTTGCGATTTTGGGCGCGTCAAGCAAGCCAAACAAACTCAGTTACGGCATCCTGGAGAATCTGCTTAAGTACCACTATCAGGGTGGGGTGTATCCGGTTAACCCCAACGCGACAGAAATTCTTGGGGCAAAGGTCTATCCGGAACTGGCGCAGGTGCCAGACCCTGTGGACCTGGCAGTGATTGTACTGCCGGTTGGGATGATTCTTGGCTCGATGGCGGAATGCGCCGATCGGGGTATCAAAGCAGTCATCATCATCACAGGCGGCTTCCGCGAGGTTGGCGGCGAAGGAATCGAGATTGAAAGAAAGACACTGGAGTTCGCCCGCGAACACGGTATACGCGTTATCGGACCCAACTGCGTGGGCACGATGGACATGCGAAGCGGTTTGAATACGACCTTTATCAAGGGCATGCCCCCGAGCGGACCAATCGCCTTTGTTTCCCAGTCCGGCGCGGTGTGCGGCGGCGTGGTAGACCTGATTCTGGAATCAGAAATCGGATTCTCGCATTTTGCCAGCCTGGGCAATGAGATGGACGTCTCCGAGGCGGATATGCTGGCCTACTTTGGCGACGACCCGGATGTGAAGGTCATTGCCGTGTACCTGGAAGGCGTGCAAGAAGGCTCCCACTTCATTCAAGAAGCCCGTCGGGTTTCCAGAAACAAACCCATTGTTATGCTAAAGGCCGGCAGGAACAACGCAGGCGCGCGGGCGGTGAGCTCTCACACCGGCTCACTGGCAGGTTCTTATGCGGCTTACCAGGCGGTTTTTGCTCAGACCGGCGTGATTGAGGTGGAAACCCTGGCGGAATTGTTTAATGTCGCCTGGGCGCTGGGCACCCAAAGCCTTCCTAAAGGTAAGCGCGTGGCGATAACGACGAATGCCGGCGGTGTGGCGGCGCTATTGGCGGATAATCTGTCCGTGAACGGCGCGGAATTGGCCGAGCTTTCCGCTGGTACCCAAACCAGGCTGCGGAGCAAACTGAACCCCAGCGCGCAGGTAGCGAACCCGGTGGATATGCTTGGCGGGGCGGAACCCGCGGATTACCTCTGGAGCTTGGAACAAATGATGCGCGATGAAAATGTGGATGTCCTCGCGCCGGTGCTCGTTCCTCAAGCTCTGGTCGATCCTCTGGGCGTGGCGCAAGCCTGGGCGCAGGCCGCTTCACAAACGGAAAAAACCATGCTCACTTGCCTGATGGGTGAGCGCAGCGTACGCGAGGCTCGGGCATTCCTGAACAAAGCCGGAGTGCCGGTTTACCAATACCCCGACCAGGTAGGTCCTGTACTGCGCGCGATGCGCGAATACGGCGAATTTCTGCGCAAGCCAATCTACATGCCTGTTGAACCTAAAAAAGCCGGCAAAAACACGGTTTGCAGCATCATCGACACAAATATTGGCAAGACAGCATTAGGAGAGTTTGAAACCCGCGATATGCTCGAGGCGTATGGAATCACGAACGTGCCTGGTGGGTTGGCAACTAACGCCAAGGAAGCCGCAGCCATCGCGGAACGCGTTGGTTTCCCGGTTGCGCTAAAGATAGTGGCGGAAGGCGTGCTGCATAAGTCCGACGCGGGTGGAATTATGCTGAACCTTGCGAACGCGGAGAGCGTCAGGCAGGGTTTTGAGCAACTGCACAGCCATATTCAGTCGCAGTTCCCTCAGGTCACGATCACAGGGGCGATGGTTGAAAAAATGGCGCCCAAAGGCGTGGAAGTCATTGTCGGTATGCGCAGGGACCCGACCTTCGGTCCGATGATGATGTTTGGCATGGGCGGCACGCTGGTGGAACAGCTTAAGGATATTTCTTTCCGGGTTGCGCCGCTTTCTAATGAAGACATCGACGAAATGATCAACGCGACCATCGCGGGTAAGCTGCTGAAAGGCCTGCGCGGAAGCGCTCGTGCGGATATTGAGGCGGTTCAGTCTGCGATCACTGCGCTCAGCCAACTCGCCCTGGACTTTCCGGAGATTGAAGAGATTGAGATTAATCCACTGGTCGTGTATGCAGATGGAGAGGGCGCTCTCGCATTGGACAGCCGCACAGTTTTACGGCAAGCCTGATTAAATAAAAAAAAGCCAACGGGGGGATTTGAACCCTCGACCGGGCGCTTACGAAGCGTCTGCTCTACCGACTGAGCTACGTTGGCAATGTTTCGCATTATACCAAAGCTTTGGAATTTATCAATCTTTTTCTTTGCCTTCTTGGGGGCGTTTTTTCACCTGGCTTCCGCGCGTGATGATGTTGTTTCCGTACTTTTCCTTCAAAGCGTCAATCGCGAGCGCAAGCTGCTCTTTCTGGCTGCGGGTATCATCCCACAATTCCAGCTGCTGGAAAGGCTCGGAAAGCTGGCTGACCCCTACGCCGACCAAACGGACTTCCCGGCCTAAAGTCAGGTTGTCCAAAAACAGTTTCTCCACAGCCGCGTAGATTTCATCATCCAGATTAGTCGTGGACGGCAGCGCTCTTTGGCGCGTAAGCGTCGTAAAGTCCTCGTAGCGCAGTTTGATTTGCACCACGCTGCCCATCAAGCCCGCCTGCCGCATGCGATACCCGACTTTATCCGATAAGCGGCGCAAAGTCCCGAGCAGCTCCCGTAAGTCGCTCGTATCCCTGGCGAAAGTAACCTCGTTACTGATGGACTTTACCTCATGCCCGCTATGTACGGGCGAGCGGTCAATTCCGCGGGCGCTTTCCTGTACTTCGGCCGCATTCTTTCCGAAGAAGGGTTCCAGCTCCGCGAGTGGGAGCTCAGCGAGTTGACCGATACTGTGAATCCCGCGTGAATGGAGCCTTTGGGCGGTTTTCGGTCCGATGCCCCACAGCGCTTGAACGTCAAGCGGCGCGAGAAAATCCGCTTCGGCGCCGGGAGGTACAACCGTAATCTGGCGAGGCGCTTTACCAGTGCGCACGCGGCTCTTGCCAAAATCGTTTGCGACCTTGGCTACCAGCTTATTGGTCGAGGCCCCGATGGAGCAGGGCAAGTGGAGTTCACGATCAATACGCTGCTGCATATCCCGGGCAATCGCCGCAATGGGCTGTGGCAGGTCGCTCACGTCCATGAAAGCCTCATCAACAGAGACTTGTTGAAAGAGGGGGGTAAAGTCACGCAGGATATCCATCACTTTGTCAGACGTTTCGCTGTACACACCAAATCGGTGGTGAACCACGATCAGATCGGGGCATAATGCAAGCGCGCGCCCCATGGGCATAGCAGAGTGTACGCCCCGCAGACGGGCGGGATATGAACATGAGGAAACAACCCCGCGTGATTTCGGGTTGCCGCCAACAGCAAAAGCTTTGCCTTTCAGGCTGGGGTCCAACAACTCTTCAACAGCGCAAAAAAACGCGTCCAGGTCCAGATGCAGGATTTTGCGTTCCATCAGCAGTCATTCCAATGCGCGTTGCGCGCGCGAAGTTTAAATATCCAGGTTTCGGACTTCCTTGGCGTGTGTCTGTATGAAGCGGCGCCGTGGGGGAACGAGAGAACCCATTAGCATATCGAAAGTGCGGTCGGCTTCCACCGCATCTTCCACGGTGACCAGCAGCAGGGTTCGGTTTTCGGGGTTCATCGTGGTCTCCCACAGTTGGTCCGGGTTCATTTCACCAAGACCCTTGTAGCGGGAGATGCCGACTTTAGTGGAACCACCCATTTTTGCTACGAGGCTGTCTTTTTCGTTATCGGAATAAGCATAGGTAATCTGACCCTTCGCTGAAATCCGATATAGCGGTGGCTGGGCGATGAAAAGATGGCCTTCGTTGATGAGGGGGAACATGAAACGGAAGAAGAATGTGAGCAGTAGGGTACGAATGTGCGCGCCGTCCACATCGGCATCGGTCATGATGACAACGCGGTTGTAACGCAGCCCGGAAATGTCAAACGATTCTCCTACGCTTGTTCCAAGCGCGGAAATTAGCGATTTTACTTCGCGGTTGCCGAGGATTTTATCCAGACGCGCGCGTTCGGTGTTTAATATCTTGCCGCGTAAGGGCAGGATGGCCTGGAAGTGGCGATCGCGTCCCTGTTTAGCTGAACCACCAGCCGAGTCGCCCTCGACGATGTAAAGTTCGGTTTTCGAGGGGTCGCGCTCAGAGCAGTCCGCCAGCTTACCAGGCAGTGTCATTGATTCAAGCGCTGATTTGCGTATGACCAGGTCGCGGGCTTTTTTAGCAGCGTCGCGCGCGCGGGCAGAAGTGAGGCACTTTTGCACGATCGCCTTGCCGGCAGACGGATTTTGCTCAAGGAAGCTGGTGAAAGCGTCACCCACAACCTGCTGTACGTAGGTTTGAACTTCCGGGTTCATCAGCTTGACTTTTGTCTGGCTCTCGAACTGAGGATCAGGATGCTTGATGCTGACTATGGCCGTCATACCTTCGCGCGTGTCATCACCGCTGAAGTTTCCGTCCGCGTCCTTAAGCAAGCCGCTCTTGCGGGCGTAATCATTGATGCTGCGCGTCACCGCAGCACGCAAGCCGGTCAGGTGTGTTCCACCATCAATCGTATTAATCGTGTTTGCAAAGGTATAGACCACTTCCGCGAAAACGTCCGTATATTGAACGACAAACTCCACGCCAATGCCGTCAATTTCCTTTTCGCCGTAAATCGGTTCGTGCAGGACATCCTTGGTTTTATTGAGATAGCGCGCGAAGGATGCGATGCCGCCTTCGAAGTGGAAGGTCATTTCGCGGTTATCGCGCTCGTCAATCAATCCAAGCGTTACACCGCGTGTGACAAAAGCCATTTCACGGAATCGAGAAATAAGCGCGTCGAAGCGGTAAGAAAGATCCCCTTTGAAAATGTCCCGGTCAAAGCGGAA
Source organism: uncultured Anaerolineaceae bacterium (assembly GCA_964590535.1). Taxonomy (GTDB): domain Bacteria; phylum Chloroflexota; class Anaerolineae; order Anaerolineales; family Anaerolineaceae; genus Mesolinea. The sequence continues at coordinate 2,569 of CAZPWL010000047.1, read as the reverse complement.
AGTTGTGCTGGTGCCGGTTTCATCGCCGTGATATGTCCCAATTTGTTTCACTTCAGACTGTGGAATACCACGCTCGTAGCGCTGGAAATAAGTTTTTCCTTCACGGTTCACAGTCACTTCGCACCACTCCGAGAGCGCGTTGACCGCTGAGACGCCAACACCGTGCAAGCCACCCGAAACTTTGTAGCTGCCGCCTCCGAATTTGCCGCCGGCGTGCAGTACGGTCATAACCACCTGCAGGGCGGAGATGCCTTTTTCGGGGTGGATATCCACAGGAATACCGCGTCCGTTATCCCGGACGGTAACACTTTCGTCCTGATGAATGGTGACAGTGATGCGATTGCATTCCCCTGCCAGAGCTTCGTCGATGGAGTTATCCACTACCTCATAAATTAGGTGGTGCAGCGCTTTGAGATCCGTTCCGCCAACATACATGCCAGGGCGGCGGCGAACTGCTTCCAGTCCTTCAAGGATTTGGATATCTCCTGCGTTGTAGTGTTTCTTTTCTTCCACAGTTTTCTCCATATTCGATCAGAGAGATGACACGGGCTCTGAGTTCGCGAGTTCGTGTTCCTGATTTAGTTCCAGAACGCTAAAAAAATAATGAAAACTGGCAATAATTAATGCGCTGCTGATCAGCGCATGACCAAAAATTCCGACAAAAACCATTGGAGAGTCTGTGCCGGGGGATTGCCAGAGCAAAGTAGACAGGTAAGACACGAGCACCGCCAGAATTACAAACAGAGAGGTCGCGGAGTAGTAAGGGCGCATCAACCTGGTGCTGGCGCGTATACCCTGCCATAGGTTAAGTTTGAGCACAAGCATGGCGTGCGGAGTAAAGAGCGCCGGCAGAAACATGGAAATCAGAACCATTGCCGCAAAGAAATAAGCCAACAAGCCCAGGAATGGGTGCAGCATGCTCAGCACGCTCACAACCAGGCTGACAGGAATCGTAATAACTAGCAGCAAAAACCAGAAAAACACAGGCAACAGGAGCAGGCTGGCAATGGACTTGATCTGGTTTTTTGTTGTAGTTTTTTCCGATTCTTTGAAGGTGGGAAGGCTGCAGACATAGAAGTTAGCAGCGCCTATCACCGCGCCAATCGCGCCAAATAACAGCAGGAAAGCGAGTGCTTTCCCTTCGGTGCTCAGCACGATTTCCGGGAGCGCGCCAAATGGGTTCTGCATGAACGCTCGGCTGGAAAGCAAGCTGGGTACTCCCAGAGGATAAGATCTCAAAGCCGAGCTCAGGCTGTAGGATTGGAAAAAAGTAATCAGGGAAGCGCTCAGGTCCGTCCAGAGCTGCTGCAACTCCTCAGTGGCTTCAGCGAGGGGGTTAAACTGCGCCAGAAAACTGCTCACGAGCGTTGAAACCGTGTAGCGCGGGGCGTAAAGCAGGAAAATATCCAGCATAAGCGGGAATGTCAGCAGATAGAGGTGATCGCCGAGGGTCTTAAACCCGGCCGCTATTGCGCTGAAGACGTTCGGCTGCTTGCGTAGAACAAATCTGCTATCCATAACCGATTAATTATACCACCCTTTACCCTATCGCTCCCGATGCCGGTCCTTCCAATTTATCATAATATCCCCGGATATTAACAACGAAGGTCCTTTGTCATTATCGCAAAGGTCAAGCACGGCTACCAAGCTGAAATGATAAAATCACAGTGTGGAATCGAAATATTATCTACCGGATTTGAATCGTTTTAGCATTGTCACTGCGCTTTCCTCTCTGATGCTGGGGTTGACTTTTACCCTGCCTCCTTCAGGGGGGCAGAACAGCGCGACTATCCTGGGCGTTATCTTCAATTTCGAATTCAACCTTTACGCATTCTTCCCACTGCTCGTCGCACTCATTGCATCAACGGGAGCTATCTGGGTGCTGCGCGGCCATCCGCAGTTCTTGGAAACATCTCAGAGAGCCTGGAAGCTGCTCCCAAATATCATTCTTCCGGCATTAAGTCTTTTTATTCTTAGCTTTACCCTCAGGGAGATGGCTCGTAACAATGTATGGTGGGTTGTGTATGCGCTCGGCTCCTTGCTATTTGGTTTGGTTCTGGCTGCTGAATACAACGTATTGGACTTGCGCTACGAAACACACCCGGCGGCATCCCTGGGGTTGATCGGATTATCCCACGCGCTGTTCCTGATTCTCTCTGTGGTATTACGCACCGGCCGCATGCGCCTATATATCGTAATTCCCCTGATTGTCCTGTCGGCTATCTTCATCGGATTACGGACAATCAACTTGCGAACCCAAGGCAGCTGGCGGCTGGAGTATGCGCTCCTAATCAGTTTACTGATTGGTCAGTTGGCAGTCAGCCTGCAGTATCTTTTTCTTAATCCCCTTCAGTATGGAATACTCCTGACCGCGAGCTTATACATCCTGATCAGTGTCACCTGCGGAATCATTCAACATTTAAAAAAACTCGAGCTCCTGATGGAGCCCGGGTTAATGCTTGTTTTTTGCATCGGCCTGTTGATTTTGGTCGGGAATATCTGAAGGGCTTAGGCCGCTTCGCGCTGCCGTAAGATTTCTTTCAGGAGCGCTCGCAGGTTGTTCTGGTGA
>CAZPWL010000046.1:0-12898 GCA_964590535.1 uncultured Anaerolineaceae bacterium | reverse complement strand
CTGTGCGCTCCCGGATCACCTCCAGGGCTGCGTCCAGGTTGTTCAGGTAGAGCAGCACTTCCACGTCCACGTCATACTTCTCGGAAATCACGGCGCAGTTATCGTCCTCCTGCACAACGTATTCAAATGGCGCGGAGGGGGTGTAGGTGGGGGTGATTGTGGGCGTTTCGGTGATGGTCGGCGTATGCGTCGCGGTGTTGGTAGGCGTCACGGGTGTGGGAGTGAGCGTCAGGGTCGGGGTGGGGGTTTTGGTCGCGAACCAACCCGGTGTGCCGGCGAGGTTGCCGGTGGCCCACAGGGCAATGAGCGCCAGACCGGCGACGATGAAAAGCCCGGCGAGAATGCCGACGAACGCCTTTCCGGATTTTTGTTTTCTCCGGTAGGAGGCGAGTGGGCTCTGAGATTTCTTCTTTGCCATGATGGTTTTCCTTTCGGCCTGCACAGGCAAGGGACTGTTCAAATCATATTATTCGTGATTTGAGGCTTTTGTCAAGTATACCATTTTCGGGATTGGGGCGGCAATCGGGGGAGAGCTTAGCTTGCGCCCGGCATTGCGGCATGATGCCCCTGTAAAGCCAGTGAAGCTTCTGCTTTGAAATTCCATCGGAAGACCCTTGTAGCAACAACCTGATGCCCTGAAGGGTACAGGCTGAAGTGGAGAACCTTATGAAAGACCAGAAAGATCCTTCGCGGCGCTCAGGAGGACAAGGGCGCTCAGGAAGACAAGGGCGCTCAGGAGGACACGGTTCAGTCATTTCGTTTGAAGGGAGGCTGTACCCGATGGAGAAAAGTTTTCGAGTTTGGAGATTTAGGCACACAATGCTCTTGGGGAAGCGCTTCGCGCCGTCGAGAATCCATATGCGCAGCAGCAGAAAACTTTGCTTCAGTTCCTTACACGCACTCGCGCTGGTGCTGCGCCAGCATGTAATTGTGCAGATACTGCCCGGTATAGGAATCCGCATCGCGGCAAAGTTCTTCCGGGGTGCCCTCCGCTACCAGGTAGCCGCCGCGGTCTCCGCCTTCTGGCCCCAGGTCGATGACCCAATCTGCGACCTTGATAATATCCAGGTTATGCTCAATCACCACAACAGTATTGCCCGTGCTGACCAGCGACTGCAGCACCTCAATCAATTTGTGCACATCCGCGGCATGCAGCCCGACCGAAGGCTCGTCCAGGACGTACAGCGTCCTGCCGGTGGCGCGGCGGGAAAGCTCCTTGGAGAGCTTGACGCGCTGGGCTTCGCCGCCGGAGAGCGTGGTGGCAGGCTGACCGAGGCGCACATAGCCCAGCCCGACCGCTTGCAGCGTTTCCAGTCGGCGCTGAATCCGCGGGAAGGCAGGAAAGAATTCCAGCGCGGATTCGACGGTGAGGTCGAGGATATCCGCGATGCTTTTATCCTTAAAGCGCACCTGCAGCGTCTCGTGATTGTAGCGCTTGCCGCGGCACACTTCGCAGGGGACGTACACGTCCGGCAGGAATTGCATCTCAATTTTCAGCTCACCCTGCCCCTGGCAGGCTTCACAGCGCCCGCCCTTGACGTTGAAGGAGAAGCGCCCTTTGCCATAACCGCGGATTTTGGCGTCCGGCAGCCCTGCAAACAGGTCGCGAATGTCGTCGAACATGCCGGTGTAGGTGGCCGGGTTTGAGCGCGGAGTACGTCCGATAGGGGTCTGGTCGATGTTAATCACCTTGTCCAGGTGCTGAATGCCTTCGATGCGTTCATGCGCGCCGGGCTGTGTGTGGGCACCCATCAGCTGCCGGGCGAGGGTATTGTAGAGCACATCCACCAAAAGGGTGGACTTCCCGGAGCCGGAAACGCCAGTGATGCACACGAATTTACCCAGCGGGATATTCACGCTCAGGTTCTTGAGGTTGTTTTCCGTGGCGCCCACCACGCGCAGGGCTTGTCCGCTTCCGGCGCGGCGTTCGCTGGGCACTGGTACCTGCAGCCGGCCGGAAAGATAGGCGCCGGTCAGACTTTCCGGTACCGCCATGATTTGCTCGGGAGTGCCTTCGGCGACTATCTCGCCGCCGTGCTCGCCCGCTCCGGGTCCCAGGTCAATCACCCAATCGGCGCTGCGGATGGTCTCGTCGTCGTGTTCCACCACCAAAACGGTGTTGCCCATGTCGCGTAAGCCTTCCAACGTGTCCAGCAGGCGTCGGTTATCGCGCGGGTGCAGCCCGATGGATGGCTCATCCAGCACGTAAAGCACGCCCATCAGCTTGGAACCCACCTGGGTTGCCAGGCGGATGCGCTGCGCTTCTCCACCGGAGAGGGTGCTGGCGCTGCGCTCGAGTGTCAGATAATCCAGACCAACATCTACCAGGAAACCGAGCCGCGCCTGAATTTCGCGCAGGATGCGCTCGGCAATCGCCTGCTGCCGGGAACTTAGCAAGGTGGCGTCCGGGGAAGCCAAGCCTTCCACCCAAGCCAGCGTGCGGTTAACCGGCCAGCCGGTCACGTCGATAATATTCGCGTCCTGCACCAGCACCGCCAGGGCTTCTTTCCGCAGACGTTTCCCCTGGCAGGTCGGGCACTGCTTCACGCCCATAAATTCGGAAATGCGCATGCGCGCATAATCAGACTGTGTTTCGCGGTAGCGCCGTTCAAGGTTGCCAATGACGCCCTCAAACGAGGTGCTAAATGAGGATTTTCGTCCGTTTCTGCCAACAAACTCCACGCGGATTTCATGCCCGTTTGTGCCGTGCAGGATAGTGTGCAGGTTGTTTTCGGAAAGCTGGCTGACGGGAATATCCAGACTGAATTGATTTTCTTGGGCGACAGCTTCAATCATCTGCCAGTAATAGCCGCCCTCTTCATGCGGTCCGGACCACTCCAACGCGGCAATCGCGCCTTCGCGCAGGGAAAGGCTCTTATCCGGGATCAAAAGGTCGGGGTCAATCTCCTCGCGGCTGCCGAGCCCCTGGCAGGTGGGGCAGGCGCCGTGTGGGGTGTTAAAGGAGAAAGTGCGCGGTTCGATCTCAATCAGGATGGAACCGTGTTCCGGGCAAGCCAGGTTCTCCGAAAATTGGGTGTCCTCGGGTGGTTCCGCGCTCAGGTTCTGGACGCTTACGTAGCCTTCGCCAAAGCGCAGCGCGGTTTCAACCGAATCGGTCAGGCGGGAACGTAAGGCCAGGTCGTCATCCTCGGTTTCAGGTTTGCTGATGACCAGGCGGTCCACGACTGCTTCGATGGTGTGCTTCTTATAACGGTCCAGCTGGATTTTGTCGTCCAGCGAAATCACGTCGCCGTCCACGCGGGCGCGCACAAAGCCGGACTTGCTTATTTCTTCCAGCACAGCCTGGTAGGTGCCTTTGCGTTCGCGCACCACCGGCGCCAGGATTAGCAGGCGGCTGCCTTCCGGCATCGCCAGGATGGTATCCACAATTTCTTGCGCGGATTGGCGCTGCACCGCGCGGCCGCAGACCGGGCAGTGCGGGATGCCGACCCGTGCGAACAGGAGGCGCAGGTAGTCGTAAATTTCCGTGACCGTGCCGACCGTGGAGCGGGGATTGTGCGAGGTGGCTTTCTGGTCGATGGAGACCGCAGGGGAGAGGCCTTCGATCGCGTCGACATCGGGTTTGTCCATTTGCCCAAGGAATTGGCGGGCGTAAGCGGAGAGCGATTCCACGTAGCGGCGCTGCCCTTCGGCGAAAATGGTGTCGAACGCCAATGAAGACTTGCCGGAGCCGGATAGACCAGTCAGGACGACCAGCCTATCGCGCGGGATTTCGACGGTGATGTTTTTGAGATTGTGTTCGCGCGCGCCGATGACGCGTAAGTTATCTGAGGGCATAGGGTTCACACTCCGGCCGATAATTATACCATTTGTTCTATGATTGAGCCGCAATTAATAAGTATACCCTTGATGGAGAAGGGTGGGTAGCGGTCAGAAATCCAGGAAAAAAAGCGATGTCCGCGCAGCTAGTAAATTAGGAAATTCCTATTGGACTTTGACCTGGGATATGCTAACAAGATAGATGGAGAGCACTTCGCGCGCTTCCGCTGACGGACGCTTGTCATGCTGAGCTGAAAGCGAAGCACCTTATATTGTTATGCTGGTGTGCATATCGCTTTGTTCCTTGAGACGGCGAGTAAAGGCGAGATCCTTCGCTGACGCTCAGGATGACACGCTTTGTCATTCTTGTTCTCGCATGGTCTTCTGCCCACGCAGGGCATTTGACCGTCAGGCCTCCAGAGTTTTGTGTGAACAGATAGATAAAAGAAAAACAGGAGTGATGAGACTTTCGGTCAAGATCATTCAGTCGGTCAGGAGACCAAGCCGTTTGGTAAAAAAACTAACAAGCAGATCGCCACGTCGCTGCGCTCCTCGCGATGACGAAAACTTCAATAAACGCTCCAAAAGGCGGTCATGGGGGATTAACACCAGTCCACTCAGAGGAGCGGCGCGAGCAGAGTCTACTCTTCCGTCCTGCGGGCACCTTCCCACGAGGGAAGGTTGAAAACGACTTTTTCGCTCTGATGAGAAAAGCACGGCCAACCTGAAATGCGTGAGCCGGTCGACAAATCACTTCTCTCGCTCGGTCAGGAGACCAAGCCGTTTGGTAAAAAAACTAACAAGCAGATCGCCACACCCGTCCGCAATATGGCGGGCACGGACGTTGCTGCGCTCTTCGCGATGACGAACACATCAATAAATGCCCCAAATTGCAGTCGTGGGGGATAAACAGCAGTCCACCCAGAGGGCAGTCTACTCTAGCCCTCCAAGCCCTGCTTGCTGATGCCCTTGCCCAGCTCAATCCCGCGCTGGTAAGCTGCCCAGATGGCGCGCGAAATCGCGGTGCGGAAGCCGGCTTTCTCCAGGTAATACAGCGCTTCCGCCGAGGTGCCGCCTGGCGAAGTGACGTCGTCGCGCAGTTGGGCGGGATGTCCGCGGCTTTGCAGATAAAACTCCGTGCTCCCGCGCAGGGTTTGCACTACCAGTTGTTCCGCGATCCGGCGCGGAAACCCCATGTGCACTCCCGCGTCGATCATCGCTTCCATAAATAAAAATACATAAGCAGGACCGGTACCCGAGAGAGCGGTAGCCATATCCAGGTAAGCTTCATCCGCCACGAACACTTCCTCGCCAAAGGTCTGCATAATCTGCGCGGCAATTTCGTGCTGGGCTTCGTCCACGTCCGCGGCTTTGGTCCACACAGTGATGCCCATGCCGATGCGGGCGGGAGTGTTGGGCATCGCGCGCACCAGGCAGCGCGTCCCCAGCTTTTGTTCCAGCACGGCCAGCGGCGCGCCGGCAAGGATGGAAATGACCAGCTTACCAGGTTCAAGCGTGCTTTTTAGCACGCTGGCAGCCTGGTCCAGGCGCTGCGGTTTAACTGCCAGGATGACCACGTCCGCGGAGCTGGCGGCTTCAGCGTTGCTGATAGTCGTCCTCACGCCAAGCTCCGCCTGCAGTTGGTTCAGTCGGTCCAGGTTTGGGCCGGCCATGATAACTTGGTTGGGCGGGAGTTTTCCGGTGTGAATCAGACTCAGAGCGATTGTTTTCCCCATCACTCCGGGGCCAATAACAGCGATTTTCTTTTCTTGCAGCATACAACCCTCCAAAAATCCCGGTATTTCGCGCGTCAACCCGATGGGCAGTTTCCATGTTCTCGTTGATCCGTGGAACTCTCTCATCCTGCTTCCCTTTCGGGCACAGGTCGCCAGCGAAAGTTAAACTATTAACCAACGCGATGATTGCAAAACATTTATTATGTCACTTCGGCTTGTGCCCTTCAGGGTATCAGAATGACCGACAAGCCGCATACACAAACCAATTTTTCTGCCAAACTTCTGGCAGGTTCCGCGCTGACGCGTAAGAAAATTGTATCAGAACCGCGATGATCGGTATGCGCTTGTGCAAGCCCGGACGACCAAGGCTGCGGGTTACTTCTGGGCGATTGGCTGCCTGAGGGCGTTTCTGGCACGGCTGAGATAGCCCATGGCGATAAAACCGAGCAGTGTGGGAATCCAGAAGGAAAATAGGCGGTAACCAAGAATTGCCACGACGCTGATTTCGTTGGGAACACCCAGACTGGTCTGAATCGCTGCCATCGACGCTTCCACGACGCCGATGCCGCCGGGAAAGATGAACGCGATTTTTGACAGCAGGTACGGGATTCCGTAGCTGGCAAACAGCACGCCGGGGTGGATGTCGTAACCCAAGGCTTGAAAAATCAGGAACATTGCCAGCATGTCGAACGCGATGTAACCAAAAGCACCCAAAAAAGGTTTTTTCCAGTTTCCGCGCGCCAGTTCCTTCCACGAAAGGAGAACATTATTAATCATGTCATGCGTTTTCTGTGGGTTGTAGGGCTTTTTCCGGATGCGACTCCAACGCCAGAGGACGCTATTGATAATGCGATAGGTTTGTTTGGGCAGGACCAGCGCAAGCAGATAACCAAAAGTAGAAATCGTGAGCAGGAGCAGGAATATGATGTACTGGATCAACTGCGAGTTCGTGAGTTTGCCGATGATTGCCAGATACAGGATGCCCAGTATCGCGACAACCTCAATCGAAAGATTCAACAGCATGGATGGCAGAATACCCGCCATCGTCGCGGTGGTGCCGTCGTTTGTTTCGCGCTTTACCGAGCCAAATATGGAGCCCGCCACCGCAAACCATCCCCCCGCGACCAACCCGACGCTCGTGGCAGCCATGACAATCAGCGTGCCTTTGGGGACGGAAAGGTGCTTATCATGCAAATTGACAATGGCGTGGATGCAGTAACCATAACTGAGGTAACTGAAAATTTCCGCCACGAAGGCCAGACCCACTGCCCACCAGGTCATCTTTTGCAGGACTTCCCAGGATCGGGTCAGGTCAGAAATCTGGGGCAGCAGCAGGTTTACTGCCAAGCCGAGTACGACCAGGACAATCAAGTACTGCCAGAACTTCTTTTTGTTCGGCGGGGATTGGGCTTCTAAATTTTCCATACGGTTGCGCGGGATCAAGCCGGTTTTGATCATGCGTCCCTCAAGTATACATTAATCCTGGACAGCGCGAAACGGATAGTAAACAGGCACCGGGGGTGCGTTTCATTAGTCTGCATGCGCGTGGAGTCTGCCATGTGTTCGTCTTTTCTCAATCTTTAGCCGCCCCCGGCTAAAGGGAGCTGACCTCATTATGGTTAAATGAGCAATTTTCGTGCCAAAAGCGGCGGAAAAGGCATGACGACATTTTCAGGGGATTTTGCGCGGAGCGGAAAATTATCTGCCGCTCTCAGGTATAATAATCAAGCGCGGGGCAAATCACCAGCCCTACGCGTAAGTACCTGACCATTAGCCCGTAAGCCTGGGCGTAATATCACAAAAAGAAAAGAGGAAAATATGACATTTACAATCTCCAGCAAGACCCCCGTAGAACTTCCTGCGCTTCCTTTTGCGGAAACAGCCCTCGACCCGGTAATTTCGGCGAACACTCTGAGCTTCCACCACGGAAAACACCACAAAGCCTATGTGGATAAGACTCTCAGCCTGATTGCCGGAACTGAGCTGGAAGGCAAGACTCTGGAAGAAATTGTGCTGGCGGCTTACCAGGGAGGCAAGACCGCGCTGTTCAATAATGCAGCTCAGGTTTGGAACCACAATTTTTACTGGAAAAGCCTGGCTCCGGCCGGCGCTTTGGATGTACCCGCGGAAGCGGCTGCCTTGCTGATTGACAGTTTTGAGAGCTTGGAAGCTTTCAAGAAGCAGTTTACCGAAGCTGCTGTTGGTCAATTTGGCAGCGGTTGGGCATGGCTGGTCTGGGACGGCAGCAAGCTGAGCATCGATAAAACTGGCAACGCGCTGCTTCCCTGGGTGGAAGGTAAGAAGCCTGTACTAACTGTGGATGTGTGGGAGCACGCCTATTACCTGGATTACCAGAACCGCCGTCCGGCTTATGTGGAAGCAGTGCTGGACAAGCTGGTTAACTGGGAATTTGTGCTCGAGAACGTGAAAGGCTAAACAGTATTTTGCACTCGCGGATATCCGCGATGCGAAAGTTATAAAACGGCGCGGATGCACTCCGCGCCGTTTTGTTTGGTTTAAGCCAACCCAAGCCTTAAAACCGGGGCGCAAATACTGCTCTGGTGAAAGGGCTTGGCTTTCTGCCTAGTGTTTGGCTGGGTCTGTCAGCCTGTGAAGAGTTGTTTTCTGAGCGTGCTGTTTACCAACGCCAGGTGAAGACTTTCGCGGGGCTTAGCTTTATCAGGGTGTTTTCCGGGTCATCAATCCATTCCTGGTACTTGGCTTCGTGCACGTGCTCCTGGCCAACATAGCGTGCGTAAATCCAGGTGAACTGGCGCCGCAGGAACTCGGCGGGCTCGCGCAGCAGTTCCGCTTTGCCTTCCAGAATCACCGCGCGGGTGGAGTCATCCGCCGTGGTTTCATCAATCGCCACGGAAATCAATGGATTTTCTTCCAGGTCCTTTACCTTACGGGTGGACGAAAAGGCGCTGATCCATAGAGCGCTGCCATCCCAGGCGAACCAGACCGGGACGACGTGCGGCTGACCGGATTTATCAGCGGTAGCCATGCGCGCGATGAGCGGCTCGGCCAGGAAAGCGTTGATGAAGTTCTGTTTTTCTTCAGGTAAGTTTTGCACGGTTCCTCCGTTTTTTCAGGTGTAGCGTTGACCTGAGTCCAATCTTATCGCAAGAGGCGGTGGATGCGCAATGAGGGCTGACGCATCAGAGCTTCGCGCCGCCCGTATCAGCTTGCTTGACCATCTTTAAAATTTGATGTTATTATGCAGCCATGTATTTACGAGGAAGCAGTCTTTCCCTCCGCAAGAAACGCAGGCGTGGCAACCCCCTCCTGATCATCCTATTGACAGTTGGGATTGCCTTTCTGGTCTATTTTAACGTGGTCGTCGCGCCGGATATCAGCCCGCCTTTTGTGCCGACGCCGACCGTAACACGCGATCCGGTTTCCTTTGAAATCGAAGCTGATGGGCTGGCTGTTGAGGGCAAGTTCCTTTCGGCCATTGAGACCTATCAAGCCGCCATTAATGCCAACCCGAAGAATATTGATAACTACCTGAAAATCGCCCGCCTGCAAATTTATTCCGGCGACTATGTCCAGGCGCAGGTCAACGCCGAAAACGCCATCCTGCTGAACAAGAGCAGCGCTGACGCTTTCGCGCTGTTGGGCTGGGCTAAAGGCCTCCAGCAGCAGTACCTGGAAGGCGAGCGCGATGCCCAGACTGCTATTCAGCTCGACCCGAACAATGCCATTGGCCACGCCATTTACGCGTACCTGCTGGCGCTGCGGGTGGAAGTCGGCGCGAACGAACTGAACACCGTGGACCTGGCGATTGAGGAATCCCGCACCGCGCTGGCGTTGGACGCGAACCTGCTGGAAGCCCGCTGGGCGCGCGGATACGTGTTGGAAATTACCAGCAACTATTCGGAAGCCGCGGAACAGTACGCGGTCGCTGTCCAGCTGAACGCGAACATCGCCCAACTGCGCCTTGCCCTGGGGCGCAATTACATGACCCTGGGCAACTTTGATGAAGCAGTTTTCGAATTTACAAAAGCCTATTCCCTAAACCCGACTGACCCCTTGCCCAACTATTTCATCTCCCGTGTGTACGGCAGCCTGGGTGAATGGGCAAAAGCCATTCAATACGGCGAGCAGGCGATTAAGGACGGCCCAACGGAAGCCTACCTTTACGCGAACGTCGGTACAATGTATTATCGCAGCGCATCTTACAACCAGGCGGTGCTTTACCTGGAAAAAGCGGTGCGCGGCGGCACAACCGAAGGCGGCGCGGTCGTTCAGGGGCTGCCGCTGGATTATTCCACCTTTGTTATCGAAACTTACAGCCGGTATGGGCTTTCACTTGCGCGCATCAACCGCTGCAATGAAGCGGTCGCGGTTGCTAATGGGATGCTTCAAACAGTTCCGGACGACCCGGACGGGGTGTTCAACGCCAACGAGATGATTCGCATCTGCCAGGAAAACCTGATTAATCCACCCACCGCTACGCCAGCCCCGACGGCAACGCCGGTGACCGGTCCTTCCCCGACGCCGCAGGGAACGCCGGCTCCAACCCAAACGCCTACTCCTTAGTTATGGAAATCAAAGAACGACAAAACCTTTTTCGCAATCCAAAGAACCAGTCCAATCCGTACCGGATTATGCTGCTGCTCCTTGTGATTGTGGTGCTGGTGTCGGTGCTGCGCAGTTACGCGCAGGGTGCCATATGGCCGCCGTTTATCCCCACGCCCACCCCCACCCGCACGGTGAATTCCTATATGGTTGAAGGCAGCACCCATTTTCTGGCTGGCAACCTGGAGCAGGCGATTACATCCTTCAATCAAGCCGTCCTGATGGACCCAACGAACACGCAGCTGCTGATAGAGCTGGCAAAAATCCAGGTGTACTCTTCCAACACGCTCACCACCGATGCCGACAGGCGTTCTCGACTGGCGGAAGCCCTGGCAGTCATCGACCAGGCAAAAGCGCTGGCCCCTGAAAATTCGGATGTGCTTGCGACGCGAGCCTTCGTGCTTAACTGGAACGCGAACCCGACCCTGGCAGGGGCTGAATCACAGAATTTGCAGAACGAAGCGGAGTCCGAAGCTTTGATGGCGCTGCAAATGGACAGCAAGAACACGTTGGCAATGGCGTACTACGCGGAAATCCTGACGGACCAATACAAGTGGGTGCAGGCGCGTGAGTATATGGCCCAGGCGATGGAAAATGGCGAGCAAATGATGGACGTCCACCGCATTCAGGCTTATCTTTACGAGGTGCTGGGCGAGTACAACCTTGCTATTGGGGAATACCAGAAAGCGATTGAAATCTACCCGAAGCTGACCTTTCTTTACAATTCCGTGGGCAGGCTTTACCGCCACCTCGAGCAATATGAGGTCGCGCTGGAATATTTTGATCAGGCTGCCAGCTTGAATGAACAGCTGGGCATCAAAGACCCCATTCCATACATGTTGATTGCCAATACCTATGTGCGCATGGGTGAGGCGATGGTCGCATCGCGCAACGCGTATAAAGCGCTGACCCTGAGCCCGTACAACGCGGATACCTATGGGCAGGTGGGGGTGATCTACTACCGCGCCCGCAACTATGAAGGTTCCATCCCGCTGCTGCAGTGCGCTGTGCGCGGCTGCGACGCCGCCACCAGCTGCGCGGGGCGCGAGTGCGAGGACCCCGAGGCTGAACAGATTGTGATCGAGGGCTTACCGCTTTCGGATACAACCGTCACCTACTACTATATCTACGGCTCCGTGCTGGCTGGTCTGCACCGCCCCGGGGATGACAAATGCGAGCAGGCGCTTGAAGTGCTGGCAGATGTGCGCGCAGTGTACGCGAATAATCCGACCATCATGGGGATTGTGGAAGCCAGCGAAGCCATCTGCAGCGGTGAGTAAATCCAATATTAAAAAAACGTAAGAAGTCTTTACCCGCCCTTGACTTCTCGATTTCAGAGTTGTATTATTAGCGGTGTTAGCACTCATTAATAGGGAGTGCTAAAATATTGAAATCAAACCATAACTTGGAGGAATATATGACAATAGCAATGAAACCTTTGGGAAGCCGTCTGGTGATCGAGCCAAAAGAACAGGATGAAGTCACCCCCGGTGGGATTGTTCTGCCTGATACCGCAAAAGAAAAACCCCAGAAGGGTACTGTCATCGCGGTTGGTCCTGGCGACCGAAACGAAAAAGGCGAACGTATCGCGTTGGATGTGAAGGTTGGCGATTTGGTGCTTTTCGCCAAGTACTCCGGCACTGAAATCAAGTACGAAGGCAAGAAACTGTTAATTCTGCGCGAGAGCGATATCCTCGCGATCCTTGGTTAATTATTGCGATTGAAGGAGATACCCTATGGCTAAACAACTTATTTTCTCGGATGAAGCACGCCGTGCCCTGAAAAACGGCGTGGATATTTTGGCGAACGCAGTTGCCACGACCCTCGGTCCCAAAGGACGGAACGTCGCCTTGGACCGCAAGTACGGTTCCCCCACCATCACCCATGACGGCGTGACGGTTGCCAAGGAAATCGAACTGAAAGACCCCTTTGAGAATATGGGCGCGCAGCTCCTCAAGGAAGCCGCGACCAAAACCAATGACATCGCTGGAGACGGCACCACTACCTCCACTGTCCTCGCGCACGCGATGGTCAGCGAAGGTCTGAAGAACCTGGCCGCCGGTGCCAACCCAATGCTGCTAAAGCGCGGTATCGAAGCCGCCGCCAAAGCAGTCGCCGAAGCCATTCACGAGCAAGCGATTGCCATCACGACCAAGGAAGAAATCGGCTCTGTTGCCACCATTTCCGCCCAGGATGTTGAAATTGGCAAGCTTATCGCGGATGTGATGGACAAAGTCGGTAAAGACGGCGTTATCACGGTTGAAGAATCCAAGGGTTTGGAATTCGAAACCGAGTACGTGGAAGGCATGCAGTTCGACCGCGGTTACATTTCCCCCTACTTCGTAACCGACAACGAGCACATGGAAGCCAGCCTGGAAGACCCGTACATCCTGATCTACGACAAGAAGATTTCCGCCGCTGCGGACATGGTGCCCCTGCTGGAGAAAATGATCCAGGTCGGAAAACGCGAAATCGTGATCATCGCTGAAGATGTGGACGGCGAAGCGCTGGCGACCCTGGTTGTGAACAAGATCCGCGGCATGATCAATGTAATCGCTGTGAAAGCCCCCGGTTTTGGCGATCGCCGCAAGGCAATGCTGCAGGATATCGCTATCCTGACCGGCGCCACAATGATTTCTGAAGAAACCGGCCGCAAGCTGGAAACTGTCACCATCGCTGACCTTGGCCGCGCCGAAAAAGTAACCGCGGACAAAGACAACACCACAATCGTGGATGGCAAGGGCGACGAAGCCGCCATTGACGGCCGCATCGACCAAATCCGCGTTGAAATCGACAAA
>CAZPWL010000045.1:12886-13194 GCA_964590535.1 uncultured Anaerolineaceae bacterium | reverse complement strand
CTAAGTGGTTGTTGGAGTAAAATCCAACCGAGGGTTCGAATCCCTCCTTCCCCGCCTGGATAATGCAAAAGCACCTGAAGAGGTGCTTTTCGCGTTTTATGGCAGGCGCAGGGTCCCTGGCAAGCTGTTGTTCAGGTGAATGGCATAACCCTCACGGAAAGCAGCGCGGCAGCTGGCATTTCTACAAATTGCTAAGATTCCGGTTCAAGCCCAAGCTCAAAATTCCACCAAGTAACCTGCGATGTCGTTGCAGAAATTCTTGTCCCCTAATAAAATCCCTATACATTCTTATGATTATGCCGAAGAAA
>CAZPWL010000045.1:0-12876 GCA_964590535.1 uncultured Anaerolineaceae bacterium | reverse complement strand
CCTTGTCCCCTTATTAAAAAAACGCCAGCGCCAGCCTATCCTCACGCGCGCCACAAAAGCTGGGGCACCCGACCCACACAGAACCTAAGAATCACACCCCATATTTCACAATTTGGTATCAATCTGGCGCGATTATTGCAACAATGAGGATGGTGAAATTGGCATTCTTCCACCTCACGTATTTGCTGGCACACAATTAACAAAGGTTTCAATCAGCGCGGCGCAGGCACACTTCCGCCTCTGCCCATCTCGAGTTATCTATCCCTGGATTTGGTTCGGAGCGCTGCAATGAGCCAAACCCGCAGTTTTCAAAGAGGTTTTTTGCACTGATTATGAACATCCAAAAGGAGTATCGTATGCGAAAATCTAAAGTTCTACTAATTATCCTGGCTGCTAGCCTGCTAATCGCCTCCCTGGCGGGGATTAAGGGACCGCGGGTTGCCAAAGCCGAAGATGAAAACCCGCCTGATTCTGAGTTTATTCAGTCTAACGCCTGGCTGCTGGGCACCGAACCCGCCCGTTCTGTTGCCAGCGCTTCCATATTCTCCCTTTCAAGCTGCAACCAGGAATTCTGGGATAACGGTGAATTTATCACGCATCCAGGCGGCGGCTATCAGGGCGTGAACGTCAGCGCTTTACAAACCACGCTTGGAATGCAGACTTACGGGTTCACGAACCAGTATTTTTCGATGGGCTACCACACCGCGGATGATTTCATCATCACAGATACCCGCGGCTGGCAAGTGGATAATATTTCCTTCTTCGCCTACCAGGACGGCGATTATCCTTCCCCCCCGTCTTCTCCGTTTGTGGAAGTCTATTTGCAGATTTGGGACGGCCCTCCGAATGACCCCAACAGTAAGGTCGTTTTCGGCGACCTCTTTACCAACCGGCTGATTTCCACCTCGTGGACAAAGACCTACCGCGCTGCGGATACCGGTCTGATGGATGACAGCATGCCTATCATGGAAAACGTGGTTTACGTGGGCACCTTTCTCCCCGCCGGAACCTACTGGTTGGATTGGGCGACCAAAGGCAGCATGACCACCGGTCCCTGGGTGCCGCCTGTCACCAACCTGGGTCAGACTGCGACGGGTAACGCCTGGGTGTTCAAGGATGCATGGCAGCCCGCCCTGGACGAAGGCACCGGCACGGGGCAAGACCTGCCCTTCATTATCCGCGGATGCCGCGAACAAGGCCCATGGCAGCAGCTCACTAACAGCCAGGTAGACCGCATGGATAACGTCCTGGCTGCATACGACGCGAAAATCTGGGATATCACGGGACGCGGTGAAACAGGCGTTGCGACCTACGACCCAAGTACAGGCTTGTGGGCGTTGATTTCCAGTTCAACGCCGCCTTTCGGTAATAACTACGCCAGGTCGGGCTGCCAGGTCGCGAATGAAGTCTTCGTGTACGCTGACGGCGTCACAGCCGGTTTCACAGGTCTGTGGAGCTACAACATGAATACCAACCTGTGGAAGCAAGAAAGCCCGACCGGAACTCCGCCCGCTGATCTGGGTATCTGGGCTCCAGCCTGGGTAGCTGACCCCGCCAGCGGTGTGTGCTATCTGACCGGCGGCGCGGATGAGCCGGGCGGCGGCACTTTGAATAGTGTATACGCCTACGACACGGTCCAGGACAAATGGCTCACTCCTCTGCGCGACTTTGACAGCGTACGCAACTACCATGCCGCTTTCCTCTTTAACCGCCCCGCTGACAGCCACAAGCTGTTGTGTGTTGCCGGCGGCGTTACAACCGGACCCGTCCTCACCAGTACCCAGTGTTATGATTTCACGAAGTCTAATTGGAACGAGGAGGATATCGACCTCGGTTCACTTCCCATTCCGCTGTGGGGCATGGGCTACGCGCAAACCACCATTTCTGGTCAGGTCCAGCTCTGGCTGGTGAACGGCTCGGATGGCGAATTTAATATCAGCCCGGAAACGTGGATATTTTCCGCCAAGACCAAGTCCTGGGCTAGCGCCGGCGCGCTGCAGAGCGGAGACTTCTTCCGTACCTCCGCAGTCACCCTGAACAACGTGGTCTACCACGTCGGCGGGTCCCTGGGCGGATTTAACTACGTCGGTAAAGCGGATAAGTACGTTGGTTTCGGCCTTTACATTCCCTGCGCCTCCAAGTTTTCACAGCTGAAGTAATAGCGGGGCAGCTTTGTGAGTTTCCAAAAGCCGTGAGCGCTGCTCACGGCTTTTTTGTCATACGGTCAGGCTCCGCGGCGAAATTTGTTCCACTCTGTGTCTGGCAGATTTTAAAGTTAAAAAACCATCTTCCGAGGGCGCGACCCCACACCGAACAAGCCGTTTTGCCAAGCAATGCCGACTGAAAACAAGCGCCACAAGGGAAAAACCGGGCGGCTTACCTGGCCTTGACCCTAATTTACTGGTTCCCCATCAAAATCCAACGAATATGAGCCCTGGATCACAGGGCTCTTATTTTGAACATTGAACCAATGCAAGGGCTCTAAGCGAAGCCGGCGTATGGTCGAAAAAACCGTAATTTACGCCTGATCGTCCAGCAGACGACGCTCCCCTTCCAGGGCACGGATCGCGCTGACATCCTGGGTAACCTCAATAACGCCCTTGTACGCGCCCTGTGCGTCCCGCAGCGCGAAGTAGCGGATGTGCACAAACTTTCCGCCCATCTGAATCCAGAATTCCGCGACGTCGCGTTTACCAGCCCGGAAATCATCTACGATGCGCTGCACGACGTGCACGCTCTGGGGCGGGTGGCAGTTCTGTACGGATCTGCCAATGATCGCGGCAGTGCGGACAAAAATTCGCTCCGAGGTCTGCGAGAAGAAGCACACTTTATCGTTTTCATCGACAAAAGTGATATCCACTGGCAGATTGGTGAGCATCAGATTAATCTGTTCCTGGGTCAGCGCGCCGGTGGAAAGCTTGAACTTACCTTCAGTCTCAAAAGCGGGCACTTCTTCCTGGGCTGCCGCAGCAGGTACAGCTTCGTTTTTCAGGCTCAGGCTTTCGGCTTTGATCATGTCCCAATCTTCCAGGCTCAAGCGATTCAAAGACTCAGGCAGCAATACTTTTTCTTCCTTGTAGAACATATCCCGCACGGCTTTTGCCAGGTCCATATACTCGGCATCAACCGTCTCAAGGTCCAGCGGATCGCTGTTCATCAGGGACTGCAGGTTGCGAATGGCTTTGCGGATGTCATTGTGCACGCCCCACATCACCTTGGACGGCCCCTCGAACCCGTATTTTTCCAGTACAGGAAAGAGCAGGTTCTCTTTCCATTCGTAATGACGCTCTATCAGGTGCAGGTTGCCGGAAGCCAAGCGCAGGGATTTGAGCGCGGTCTTATCCCCAGCCAGGACGCGCGCCAGGCTGCCTTCAATCGATTCAAGCACCCGGCTGATGACCTCGTTCTCAAGGCGGAAGTTGTATACCGGGTGCCCGGGTACGGATTCCGGCGCGGGTTGGCTCTCCAGACCCTGTTGAAAGACCGCGACGTGCAGGTCGCACAGTTTCTGAATGTCCTCCACCGGCAGCCCTTCCGCAATCACTTCGCGTTCTGCCTGGGCGATGTCCGAAGCGCTGGCTTCAGCGATGACTTCGTTGAATTCTTCCTGCAGAGATTCCACGCTCTCACCGGCATGCAGCTTGCGGATAATCGCCTTGAGGGCATCCTTGCGTTTGGTTGCGTTATTGATAAATTCGCTCATAATTTCTCCTTTTCTATTCTTCAGTGCCCCAACTAATGGTCAGCGGGCATTGGATCGCGTTTTGTGGGCAAACTTCCTCGCATGCGGTGCAGTAGGTGCAGGCGCCTGGCTCCGTGAAGACAGGGAAATCGCTGTCAATATCCATCGCCAAGGCATGCTCCGGGCAGGCAGACGCGCACTTGCCGCAGCGGCTGCACAAAGACAAGTCAATTACCGGAAGCGCAAGCTCGTTTGTCATAAATGAAAGTTTACCGTGTTATCCAATTATTTGATGTGACTTAAGTCACATCTTCGCGTTTTTTTGTGTTCCAATCCACTGATTCTTACCAGCGTCGGGCTTCTTGCTCAAGCGCTGCGCGGTTTTTCAATACCAGACGCTGGCGCTGACGTTCCAGCCAACCCGCGTTGGCAAATTCGCGCAGCAGCCGGGCAACAATCTCCCGCACCGTGCCAATCTCCGCGGCGATTTCCTCCTGGGTGATGCCGGCATGCGCCCCCGTTTGGTCCGCGCGCTGGATGAGGAATGCTGCCAGCCGCGAGCGCGCGCTCTGCAAGCTCAGGCTGCTTGCCAGAGCGCTGAGCTGTTCCAGCTTCTCCGCCAGGTAGCGCTGAAGCGCTTGATTAAACTTGTGGCTGCTTTCCAGCATTTCTTTAAACAACGCCGGATTAATAGAGAGGACCTGCGTGGGTTGGCTGGCTCGCCCGCTGTCGGAGTGGCAGGCATCTTCAAAAAGCAGGAGCTGGACAATAGAAATAATATCCCCCGCCTTCAGGTGCGTGAGAACTTGTTCTCTGCCGTCCGAAGAGCGCTTGAAAACTGCCACGTCGCCTTCTAAAACCACCAGAAGGCTGCCGATTTCATCGCCTTCGCAGAAGACCATTTCCCTTGCGCCGTAACAATGGTAAATGCCGCTTTGGGCCATCCTGAACAGGATTTCCGCAGGCAGCTTGGCAAACAAGGCCATCTGCCCCAGGCGCACCGCCAGCTCCTGTTCAGCGCTCATCAGACCTCTGCGCTCCATCGCTGCCCGGAGCAAAAGGAGCTTCGTCCGCAGACGCAAACAGTCCGGCTGCCCCGTAGATTTCCCTTGAAAGCGTTTAAGCATTCCATTTCCAGCTTAATCATACCCGTTTCTTAACACTGTGAGGCAATTTGGCTGCCAGCCCTTGTGCAATCAATAGACTCGGGTATACTATATATAGTGGTATGACCTCTTACCAGTCTACCATGGAGGTTGTTATGCCTGAGTGGGACGCTCCGCTGAAAGTGGCTGAAACTACCGAATACCGTCTGCTGGACGCCATCCTGGATGGGACCTTTCCGGTTGACTCGCTACTCCCTGCTGAACGGGACTTGGCGGAAATGTTGGGCGTCACCCGCCCAACCCTGCGGGAAGCCCTGCAGCGCCTCTCCCGCGATGGTTGGGTTGAAATCAGGCACGGCAAACACACCCGCGTCAAGAATTATATGCAGGAAGGCAACCTGCTCATCCTAAACCACCTCTCCAGAAACCCACACGCCCAGCCTGCTTCTTTTGTGCCTGATTTGCTGGACGTGCGCGCCACGCTTGCTCCTGTCTTCACCCGTCTCGCGTTTCTGCGCGAGCCCGAATCTGTCGAGCGCCAACTTGCCTTGGTGCAAGACCTGCCAGATTCCGCGCAAGAGTTTACCGCGGCTGACCTGCAACTGCAGCGCGTCCTGACAATCCTCTCGGGTAACCCAATCTACACCCTCATCCTGAATGGTTTCGGCGAACTCTATCGCGTGATGGGTCCCCTCTATTTTTCATCCCAAGCCGCCCGGGAAAGGTCCCGCAGATTTTACCGTGAGCTTCTCGAAGCAGCCTCCCAACGCGACGCGGAAGCTGGGGAGCACCTTACCCGTGAGATGATGACCGAAAGCATCACTATCTGGAAGACTATACGCAATCAAGGAGCGCAAGCAGCATGAACCTGAACAATAACCGGGCAGAGACCTGGCAAAGCCTGCAGCAGAATTGGGACGTCATCATCATCGGCGGAGGCATCACGGGCGCCGGGGTTTTCCGTCTGGCCGTGGCGCAGGGATTGCGTGTCCTATTGCTCGAAAAAAATGACTTTTCCAGCGGCACATCCAGCCGCTCGACCAAACTCATTCACGGCGGCATCCGTTATCTGCGCAACCGCCAAGTAGATATCACGCGCGAAATGGTACGTGAAAGAGAAGCCTTGCTGCGGGAGGCGCCCACCCTGGTGGACCCATTGGGTTTCATCATGCCCTACACGGCTGTCAATGCTCAGCGCTCGCTATTCCGTTTTGGCGTTACCATCTACGACCTGCTGGCCCCAAAATGGAATCACCGCCACATGTCCCGCGTGGAAGTTCAAAGCCTGGTACCCCAGATGAACGCTCCCCGGCTGGCAGGCGCTTATCTATACTACGACGCGGTTATGGACGACGCGCGCATGGTCCTGCGCTTGCTCAGTGAAGCCTGCCGTGAAGGTGGAACCGCCCTGAATTACGCGCGTGTGGAAACGCTGCTCACTTCCCGGGATGGCTCAGTCTGCGGCGTAGCGCTCAGCGACCAATCCCCGCACGCCCTGGGCAGCCTGGAATTGCAGGCCCGAGTCGTCATCAATGCCGCAGGACCGTGGTCCGACACGCTGCGCGCCCAGATTAAACAACCTGCCCGCCTGCGCCCCCAACGCGGCTCCCACCTGATTTTCCCGCGCGAGAAGCTGCCTCTGCCGCATGCCGTTTCACTGCTGCATCCAAAAGATAATCGCGCCATGTTCGCCATGCCATGGGAAGGCACCACCATGATTGGCACTACCGACCTGGACCACCCAACGCCGCTGGACCTGGGAGAACCTTACTGCACCCAGGCAGAAGTGGATTATATTCTGGACGTAGCGGCTTCTTATTTCCCGTCAGCGCAGCTCAAGCAGGAAGATGTACTCTCCAGCTTCGCCGGGCTGCGCCCGATTATCCACGGCAGCGCGTCGGACCCCTCAGCTGAATCGCGCGAGCACGTGGTCTGGGAAGAGAACGGCTTGATTACAATTACCGGCGGAAAAATGACCATCTTCCGCAAAATGGCCAAAGACGCCATGCAAAAAGCAGCGCACAGGTTGGGCTTGAATCTAAATTCGCAAATTCGATATTTTGACGCCCTCCCCAAACCGAACGGAGCGCAAAACGTGGAGATAGATTCCACACTGCGCTGCGCTCTTGGCGGCAAATACGGCTTCGAGTTCCCGGAACTGCTTAGTATCGCCAGACCCGGTGAACTAAATTCGGTCCAAGGGCTCCCAACCATCCGGGCGGAGCTGCGTTACGCGGCGCGGCGCGAAAGCGTGCAGCACCTGGATGATTTGTTGTTACGCCGGACGCGCCTTGGGCTGCTCCTGCCGGATGGCGCGCGCGCGGAGCTGCCCGCTCTGCAAGAAGTTGCACGGGAAGAGCTTGGCTGGGATAACGCGCGCTGGGTTGCTGAAGTCAAACGTTATACTGACATCTACGAGCGCTTCTACAGTCCCGCGCCAGCGGGCATTTAGTCTCTCAGGAGTTAAAGAATGGCAAAAAGCGAAGGCTTCAAACCTAACTGGTACGAAAACGTCACCCCCTCAGGAACTTATCGCTCGCTGGTCAAATGGGGAGATCCTGCCGGCATCAAACACCCCAACAGGGGACTGGTGCGCCTTATTATGGACAAATTCCACTTGACGGAAGCGGATTTGAGCGCGCCGCTAAACCTTTCGCTGGAGCAGGTGGAAGACCGAGTCCCCTGCCGCCTGCCTGAGGAGCATTTGGAATTCTTTTGCGCCTTGTGTGGAACGGAGAACGTGCGCACCGACACCTACACGCGGATTGCCCGTTCCTATGGCAAAGGCATGCTGGACGCGCTGCGTCTGCGACGCAAAATTGTAGAAAACCTGCCTGAGATTGTAGTCTCTCCACGCAGTCGCGAAGAAATTGCACGCATTGTAGCCTACGCGGATGAACACCGCATCCCCGTGACTATCTTTGGCGGCGGTTCCACAGTCACGCGCGGAATGGAAGCCACACGCGGCGGTATCTGCGTGGACATGAGCAAGCACATGAACCGCGTGATTGCCTTTAATGAAACCGACCAGACAATCACGGTCGAAGCTGGCATAAGCGGCCCGAAGCTGGAAACGCTTCTCAACAACGCCGCCAAGGAATTCGGAGCGGCGCGCGCCTACACCTGCGGACACTTCCCGCAATCATTTGAGTACTCCAGCGTTGGCGGTTGGGTCGTTACGCGCGGAGCCGGTCAAAACTCTACGTACTACGGCAAGAGCGAGGATATTGTCATCTCGCAGGATTACGTCACCCCCGTTGGGGATTTCCACACTTGCCCGCATCCGCGCGCGGCAACCGGGCCGGATTTTGACCAAATTATGCTTGGCGGGGAAGGCGCGTTTGGAATTCTGGTCAGCGTCACCCTGCGCGTTTTTCGGTACATGCCCGAAAATCGCAAGCGCTTCAGCTATATGTTCCGTACCTGGGAGGACGCGCAGGCTGCCTGCCGCGAAATTATGCAGTCAGAAATTGGCTACCCATCCGTCTTCCGCCTCTCCGACCCCGAAGAAACGGATGTGGCAATGAAACTGTATCATATTGAGGGGACTGCGGCTGATACAATCCTGCAAAAACTGGGTTTCCAACCGATGCAAAAGTGTCTTCTCTTGGGTTTTACTGACGGCGAGAAGGGTTTTTGCGCCAACCTGGACCGCAAAATCCGCAGGATTTGCAGACAACACCACGCCTTTGAACTCAGCCTGTTTGGCGTGACAAAACGCTGGGAAAAGGACCGCTTTAGGGACCCCTACCTGCGCGAGGATTTGCAGGATGTTGGTGTACTCATTGACACTCTGGAGAGCGGCGTAACCTGGGAACAGATGCCGCGCGTACATCAGGAAGTGCGCGCTTTCGTAAAGAGCCGACCGCAAACCGTGTGCATGACACACCTTTCGCATGCCTACCCCCAGGGCGCCAACCTGTACTTTATTTTTATCGCGCGCATCAGTACAATCAAAGAATATTTGCAGCTGCAGTACGGCATTCTGGAAGCCATCACCAAGAGCGGCGCTGCCATCAGCCACCATCACGGCGTGGGCAAACAGACATCGCCCTGGTTGGAGGAAAGAATCGGAAAATCTCAGATGGACGTCATCCGGCTGCTGAAGAAACATTTCGATCCACACAACATCATGAACCCGGGCGGCACCTTAGGCCTGGACATGAGCATTGAACAAGCTGAAAAACGCTGGAGTATGGACTTGGAGGGCTGATGAGCGCTGAACAACTGCTGGCTATTGACAACGGCACCCAATCGGTGCGCGCGCTGATTTTTGACCTGCGCGGCAACCTGCTGGCGAAGAGCCAGGTGCCCATTGAACCATACTACTCGACCGAACCTGGTTGGGCGGAACAGGACCCGCAAGTGTTCTGGAACGCGCTGTGCGAAGCCTGTCATAAGCTCTGGAGCATGCCAGGCGTGGACAAAAACGCGCTGGCTGGGGTCTCACTGACGACTCAGCGTTCTACGATAATCAATTTGGACGAACACGGCCAGCCGCTGCGGCCTGCCATGGTTTGGCTGGACCAGCGCCGTACGCCCGGGCTGAAACCAGTCAGTGGTGTCTGGGGCGCGCTTTTCCGCCTGGCAGGCATGCGGGGCACCGTCGCTTACCTGCAGTCTGAAGCTGAAGCCAACTGGCTGCGTACCTACCAGAAGGACGTGTGGGATAAAACCCACAAATATCTGCTGCTTTCGGGCTATCTGACCTACCTGCTCACCGGTTCTTATGTCGATTCCGTTGGTTCCCAGGTGGCCTATATTCCCTTCGACTACAAGAATCAGCGCTGGTCAGCCAAATCGGACTGGAAATGGCAGGTTGTCCCCGTCCGCCCGGAAACGCTGCCGGAGCTGGTGCGTCCGACAGAAATGCTTGGGCATATCAGCGCGTCTGCCTCCGGCGCAACCGGCATTCCGGAAGGGCTGCCGTTGATTGCTGCCGCGGCAGACAAGGCGTGCGAGGTCATCGGCGCTGGCTGCATCGAGCCCAGCACCGCCTGCCTTTCTTTTGGCACTACCGCCACGATTAACACCACGCATAAAGATTACCTGGAGGTCATCCCGCTTATCCCACCCTACCCAGCGGCTATTCCGGGAATGTATTCACTGGAAATTCAGATTTACCGCGGTTACTGGATGGTATCCTGGTTCAAGCGCGAGTTTGGACTGAGTGAAGAACGCCTGGCGCGCGAGCGCGGCGTGAAAGCTGAAGATCTGTTCGACGATCTAATCAACTCGGTGCCAGCGGGCTCGCTTGGTCTCATGCTCCAGCCTTATTGGAGCCCGGGGCTCAAGATGCCCGGACCAGAAGCTAAGGGTGCTGTGATCGGCTTTGGGGACGTGCATACCCGGCCGTATTTCTACCGCTCCATCATCGAAGGGCTGGCGTACGCGCTGCGGGAAGGCGCGGACCGCACCAACAGCCGTTCCCGTCAGAAAATTGAGACCATCCGCGTGGCCGGCGGCGGCTCCGCCAGTACCGCGGCAGTCCAGCTAACCGCTGATATTTTTGGTCTGCCAGCCTCCCGGCCGCATGTCGTCGAAGCCAGCGGCCTGGGTGCCGCGATGGACCTGGCGGTCGGTTTGAAACTCCACCCAGATTTTGAAACCGCCGTGAAGGAGATGACCCGCGTCAGCGAAACCTTTGAGCCCAACCCGGAAAACCACAAACTTTACGACGCGCTCTACAAGCGCGTCTACCTGAAAATGTATAAACGCTTGCGTCCGCTTTATGACGAGCTGGCGGAGATTACCGGTTATCCAGCGCTGGATTAAACAAACAGTCTCAACCGCCTGGGCTGAAGCCCAGGCGGTTTCTTTATGGTTCCAGAAAGACCGGGATTACGCGTCAGCCCCTCTCAAACGGATATTATGAGGACGGACAGGTATAATTCAAACAGACAAGAATACACTCCGGAGGTTGGCATGCTTCATTATTTATCCCGCGAACAAGAACTGCAGGTGGAATCCTGGCTCAGCCAGCTGACGCTTCCCGAGAAAATCAGCCTGCTTTCCGGCGCCGATAATTGGTCTGTCTCCGCGGTACCCCGCCTGGGTATCCCCTCCGTGATTGTCAGCGACGGCCCGCACGGCGTACGCGCGGACCGCGCCAGCAGCCGCCGCCCTGCCGGACCAACCAACGCTTACCCCACCGGAATTGGAATTGCCGCCACCTGGAACCGTCAACTCGTGCGCGAATTAGGCTCTGCCCTGGCTGAGGAATGCCGCGATATGGGCGTGGATGTGCTTTTGGGCCCCTGCGTCAGCATCTTGCACAGTCCCCTCGGCGGGCGCAACTTTGAAACCTATTCCGAGGACCCCTTCCTGGCGGGGGAAATTGGCCTGAATTGGGTATTGGGGCTGCAGCACAAAGGCGTGGGCGCATCCGTCAAGCACTTCGCGGGTAACGACCAGGAACGCGAGCGCATGCGCTTGAATGTGATTATCTCCGAACGTGCCTTGCGCGAAATTTATCTGGCGCCTTTTGAAAAGATTGTGCGCCGCGCTCAACCCTGGACTATCATGGCGGCCTATGCCCGCCTGAATGGTACCTATGCCTCGGAAAACCCCTGGCTTCTGCGCGATGTCTTGAAAGAGGAATGGGGCTTTGAAGGCGCAGTCATCTCGGATTGGTTCGCGACCCACTCCACAGCCGCCGCCTTGAACGCCGGCCTGGACCTGGAGATGCCAGGACCCGCGCTTTGGCGCGGAGGACACCTGAAGGAAGCCGTTGAAACCTGGCAGGTCCCGGAAGAAACACTGGACGACGCGGTGCGTCGGGTGCTGATTCTGGTCGCGCGCTGCCTGCCCGGCCAGGTGCCGCCCAGACCCGCCGCGGTGGATACCGCCGAACGACGCGCTCTGGCGCGGGAAATCGCGCGGCAGTCCATCACGCTGCTGAAAAATGAAGGCGATTTGCTGCCGCTCGCACCGACATCGAAAAAGATAGCCGTAATCGGTCTGAACGCCAATACCCGCGTGACCGGTGGAGGCAGTTCTTTCGTCAAAGGCCCCTATTGGGTAACGCCGTTGGAAGGCTTGCGCAGCGCGCTGGGCGCGGACGTTGAGCTTGTGTACGAACCAGGCGCGGATAACCGCGTGCTCCCCCAGGTAGTCGAAAGCACGTTTTTCTCTCAGGAGGACGGCAGCAATGGGCTGCAAGCCAGCCTCTATAACAATCCGGACTTTGATGGCTTACCACTGCGGAAAATTGACCTCGCGCTGGACTCCTGGTGGGGCGGCATGGGTCCCGCGGAAGGCAAAATCAACGCGCGCTGCTTTAGCGGCACCTGGGAAGGCCTGTATACAGCAGCCGCCAGCGGCGAAACACCGCTTTTCCTGGCTAACAACGGACACGCGAAATTATTCATAGACGGTCAACTCGTCGTGGAAAACCACAGCGGCGATGTTGTTCCGGACTACGGCAATTTCAGCTCGGTATTGGTTGGCGGTTCAATCTGCCTGGAAGCTGGCAAGCAGTACCGTCTGAAAGTCGAATACAGTTTTGAGACCCACGGCGGCTTTCCGTTCCTGCAGCTGGCGCATCTGCCCCCTTACGTGCCCGAAGATGGGCACGCGCGCGCCTTAAAGGCCGCCGCGGAAGCGGACCTGGCGATTGTCTTCGCTGGCAATCCGGACGGATACGAAACGGAAGGCGCCGACCGTCCCTCTATGCGCCTCCCGGGCAGCCAGGATGCACTCATCGGGGACGTCGCGGGCGCCAATCCGCGCACGATCGTCGTTATACACGCCGGAGCGCCTATCGAAATGCCTTGGGCGGAGCAGGTCCCCGCGATTGTGTGGGCTTACTACCCTGGTCAGGAAGGTGGGAACGCGCTCGCGGACCTGCTAAGCGGAACGGAGTCCCCCTCCGGGAAGCTGCCGATGTCCATTCCCTGCCGCCTTGAGGACGACCCGACCTTTGTCAACTACCCCGGCGACCAATCCCTCCTGTACGGAGAGGGGATTTTTATCGGCTACCGCAATTACGATATCCGGAAGATGGACGTGCGCTTCCCATTCGGACATGGACTCTCGTATACCCGCTTCGAGTACAGCAATCTCTACTGTCCAGAGAGCTTCCACCCG
>CAZPWL010000044.1:0-13457 GCA_964590535.1 uncultured Anaerolineaceae bacterium | reverse complement strand
CCCAGGCGAAGCTCTTCGGGGATTGGGAAGGTAGCCATGTAGCCCAACTTGGGATTGCCGTCCAATTTCGCGCGGGAACCAGCCAGCATACCTGCCAGATACTTGATATTTTCCATGGCGCCCATCACGTTGCCAAAGTTCGCGCCGTTAGCTTTGTAACCGCTGACATGGACGATGTCTACATCCGGGAATTCGTTGGCAACCGTTTCAGAGGAGTCCATGAAACCGAATGAGGTGGTGAAAATCACATCGAAGCCTTTACGCGCCAGGGAGCGGGTAACCTGCTCAGAGTCAGCGCCTTCCGCCACGTTTTCAACATACGCGGTGTGCACGCCTTCCAGGCTTTGCTCCACATACAGGCGGCCAACATCGTGCGATTGGGACCATCCGCCGTCGTCATGCGGTCCGACATACACAAACGCGACATTGTAGCAGCCTTCAATTGGCGCAGGGACCTGGTAGGAACCTACAGCTTCGGAGGTCGTCTGGGCGCGGCAGTCCACTGCAGGGGCTTCCGTTTCAGCCGGGGTCTTGGCGCAGGCAGTAAGTACCAGCGCGAGGACCAAGAACAAATTGAACAGCCAAATACCTTTTTTCATCTTTTCTCCTGTTTAGATTGTGTGAACGGATTGGAAAAAATGCATTTACGAAGGACTTGCTCCTTTCGAATAGAAAACGACGGCTTGTTAATTGTACTGCAATCAACGAAAAAACTCAGAAACTGATGGGAAATCCAAGGAATTGCGTGATGCCAAAATTCGTCGGGGAATGACAAACAGGAGAAAACGCCTGCTCTCTATTCAGACCCCTGGCGTGAGCACCGGTCCGTCATGACAAACCAAAAATCCGGATGGAATCCCCAGCTGCTGGCAGGTTTCTTCACTTAACTCGCAGGAGCCGCATAAACCTATCCCGCAGCGAATCAGGGCTTCGAATGAGAGCTGCGCAGGAACCCGCACGCGCTGGCAAAGCCGGTGCACTGCCAGAAGCATGCCGGTCGGTCCGCAGGCATAAACGCTTGCGGCTGTGTCTTGCTCCATTGCGCGCAAGAGCTGTAAACTGACCAGACCCTGCTCACCGGCGCTGCCGTCTTCGGTGGCAATCAGAAGCTCGCACCCTAATCTACGAAACTCGTCAACCATAATCAGGTCAGCCTGGGTCTTCGCGCCCAGACAGACTGTAACTGTATGTCCCTGCGCGCGGGCTTGCTTTGCCAGAAAGGTCAGCGGCGCGGCTCCATAGCCGCCGCCGACCAAAATGTGCGACTGGCCAACCAACGCGAAGCCTCGCCCCAGCGGTCCGCGCGCCCACAGCTTGTCTCCTGCTTTAAGTTGGCACAGCGCGCTGCTGACCAGGCCGACCTCGCATACGGTCAGTGTCAGCGGGTCACTTCCGCTGATACTGAAGGGCTTTTCGCCGATATCAGGCAGCCATGCCATCACGAATTGCCCGGGAGTGGCGTCCAAACCCGTATCCAGGATAATTGTGCAGGTTTTGGAGTTTTCACGCTGGAGCGATTGAACCCGAAAAGTGGAAAAGAGTCCTTTCTGGCTCATCCTAATGCCCTCCCGCGCAGCGCAGCAACCGTTTTGTACCCCGCTCCCTGCATAAAAGCCAGCAGCTCAGCGCTAATCCGGGTAAAAGCCGAGGGTCCATCCTGCCACACAGCCGAACCAACCCCTACGATGCTCGCGCCAGCCGCAAGCATCTCCGCGGCGTCAGTTCCGGTGGAAATACCGCCGGTTCCGATAATGGGCAGGCTTACTGACCTGGCTATTTCGTATACGCAGCGCAGAGCGATTGGTTTGAGCGCGGGTCCGGAAAGCCCGCCGCTGCGGTTGAATAGAATGGGTTTACCGGCTGCCGCGTCAATCAGCATAGCGGGCATGGTATTTATCGCGGTGATGGCGTCCGCGCCTTCCTCCGCGACCGCTCTGGCAATCTGCCCGATATTTGCCACATTGGGCGCCAGTTTGATGCTGATGGGAAGACTGACCGCTTTCCGCACCGCGCGGGTGACGGCGGCTGCGCTCTCTGCGGAGGCTGAGAAGGGAGTGCCAAACTCACTGGCGACGTTCGGGCAAGAGATATTGACTTCAATCAGGTCTGGTTGCGCCTCAGCGATAATCCGCGCTACTTCGCCAAACTGCTCCGTGGTGGGCGCGAAGATACTGGCAAAAACGGGCACGCCCAGCGCAACGAGACGCTGTTTGGCTGCCCGCAGCAGGGGAACTTCCTCATGCGCGCCGGGGTTGGTCAGACCGACCGCGTTGATGACCCCGCCTTCCCATACCAGGGCAACCGGGTTGGGGTGGCCTGCTCTCGGTTCTGGTCCGCAGCTTTTTGTCGTGACTGCGCCCGCGCCTTCCCGCGCTACCCTTTCCAGCAGGCTGGGGCTGGTGCCCAGAATCCCAGACGCCAGCACGAGCGGGTTCTGTAAAGAGAGCCCAAGAAAGCTGCAGGACAGCATGGGTGCGGTCATGCTTCTCCGTCAAGGTAGCGTTTTACTTCCAGAAATGTTCCCTGGTCAATCAAATCCTGTGCCTGCAAGCGTTCAAGAATCTGGCGCATGGTGAGCACCGGATGCGCGTTTATTCCCTGAGCCGCAAGCGCGGCCACACCACCTTGCTCGCGGTCTACAAGCACCACCGCGTCCCGCACGGTTAAGCCTGCCGCGCTCAAGGTCTCCGCGGCTGTCAGGATGCTTCCGCCGCTGGTGATAACGTCTTCCAGGAGCACTGCCAACTGCCCCTGTTGAAAAACACCCTCAACCATCTGCGAGGTGCCGTGCGTTTTGGCTTCCTTACGCGGATAGACCATTGGGCGCTTCAGCCGGGAGGCAGCAATCGCGGCAATGGGGAGCGCGGCGTAGGGGACGCCGGCAATGCAGTCATACTCCAGGGAAATCAACCGGTCAATATACGCTTCCACCGCCAGGTCCAGCACATCCGGGAAAGAAACCAGGCGGCGCAAATCCAGGTAGACCGGCGATTGCTTGCCTGACGCCAGGGTGAAGCTGCCAAACTTTACGCAGCCGCTGGAGAATAATCCGTTCACGAGGTAACGGAACGGATCGAGCGGGGTGGGGGTAATCTCTGCGATGACTGTATTGATTTGGTCTCGCAGCGCTTCCGCGGCTTTACGCGGTGAAGCGGCGGCGATGACGCCGCGGGAGACTGGCACAAGTATTCCATTTTTATCCACGCGCAGCCCTGCAGTGAGGGCTGTCTTCAGGTCCGCGCCCTGCGCCCCGACGCCCGGCGCCAGGAACCAAGCCTCCGGGCAAATCGCGCGCACGCGCTGCAGCGCTTCGGGTTGTGTGGCCCCGATGACCAATCCGACCTGCTCTGCAGAGCCCCAGTTTTGGCTGACGCGTGCGATGTATTCATACAGAGGCGGCGTGCCGTAGCCCTGAATTTCGTTCGCGGAGGGGTTGGAGGTCTGGCACAGAATAAAAGCGAACTTATCGGGGTCCGCGAGGAAAGGCTTGATGCTGTCCTGCCCGAGGTAAGGGCTGAGGGTGACGGCGTCGGCGTGGAATTGTTCGTATGCCGCGCGCGCGTATGCCTGGGCGGTGGAGCCAATATCTCCACGCTTTGCATCCAGCAGGACGGGAATGTCGGCTGGAATAGCACGGATGGTCTCCTGCAGCGCCCGAATCCCGGCGGGTCCATATTGTTCGTAGAATGCCATGTTTGGCTTATATCCGCATACCAGGTCACAGGTCTGTTCGATAATCACTTTGCCCCAATCTGTCAGGCGCGTGGTGATATCTCCTGTCCCGGGCAGAAATTCCTCCTGCGGGTCCAATCCAACAATCAGCAAGCTGCGGTTCTTTTCAATTGCGCGCTCTAATTTCTCGATGAAGTTCATCACGCCTCCTTTGGTGTCGCTCACTTAACTGTCATAATCCACCAGATATCTCCTATCCCGGAGCGTTATGCCTGGCCGAGCACCGCAGCCAGCAGCGCCATGCGGATATAAAGGCCGTTTTGCACCTGGCGGAAGTAGGCTGCCCGCGGGTCGCGGTCAACTTTGTAATGAATCTCGCCTACGCGCGGCAAGGGGTGCATCACGACCATTTTTTGCTTGGCCAGTTCCATCAGCTCGGGAGTAATCTCAAAGTAGTTCCTGACTTCTTCGTATTGCGCCAGGTCCGAAAAGCGCTCTTTCTGAATGCGAGTGACGTAAAGCACATCCGCGTTTTCGATGACATCCGCAACTTTATTGGTCTCGCGGACTTTTACGCCTTTATCAATCAGGTCGTTCATCAGGTCCAAAGGCAGGCGCAAGGTATCGGGGGAAACAAAACGCAGCGAAACATCGTATTGCGAGAGCAAGCGCGTCAGGCTGTGGACGGTGCGGCCATAACGTAAATCGCCGATCATCGCCACCTTCAGGCCGTCCAGGGTCCCAAGCTCGTTCTTGATGGTGTACAGGTCCAACAGCGCCTGGGTGGGGTGCTCCCCCGCGCCGTCGCCGGCATTGATGATTGGAACCTTCACGTATTTCGCGGCTGTGGCGGATGAGCCAATTTCCGGATGGCGCAGAACAATCACATCGCAGTACTGCTCAAGCGTAATCATGCTGTCAATCAAAGATTCGCCTTTGGAGACGGATGAGTACTGGATACCTTCCGTGATGGGTATCACCCGGCCGCCCAGGCGCACCATCGCGGAGATAAAGGACGAGCTGGTACGGGTGCTGGGTTCGTAAAAAACACAAGCCAAAGTGTAATCCTTGAGCAGGTCGCAGGTACCCCGGCGCCGGCTCATTTCCAACATTTCGTCCGCCCGGTGAAAGATATAGTCCATATCGTCTTTGGTGAATTGGTTCACCGAAAGGATGTCCTGCTGGTAAAACACGCTTTGATGTTTCGCTTCGCGTTGGTATGTATCCAGCTTGAAAAGAGGTTCGAGGTTTTTTGTCATCATGTTGTCAGCTCCAAAGGTGAAATTATGATTTTTGATAATTCAAAACAATGCCATCGCGGACAACTTCCTGTCCGCGCAGTACAACACGGGTGACCCTGCCGCGCAGCCGCATGCCGGCAAAAGGGGACCAGCCGCATTTTGTGTAAAAAGGACGCTCCGGGAAAATAAATTCAGCCTCCGGGTCCACTTCTATCCAGGTGTCGGGCTGCTCCGGGACCTTAAACAAACGGCGCGGGTTGCGCGCGAGAAGCACTTCCAGGCGGGCGGCGCTCAGGCGGCCTTGCGCCACGGCAGTCAGCATCAGGGGCAGGGTGGATTCCAAGCCTGGGACGCCGGGCGGAGCGCCTTCTGGCCGCTCTTTTTCCGCGCGGGTGTGCGGGGCGTGGTCGCTGGCGACGCAGTCTATGGTGCTGTTGATGTGCTCCCACAACGCTGCCTGGTCATCAGGGGCTGCCAGAGTAGGGCGCATGTCCCCGTACGGTCCAAGCCGGAGGGCGTCGTTTTCGTTCAGGAAAAGGTGGTGCGGCGTGACCTCGCAGGTGACCGGCAAGCCGCGTTCTTTCGCGCGGGCAATCAGTTCTATCTCCGCTCTGCGTGAAACATGACAAAAATGGATATGTTTGCCATACAGCGCTGCCAGCGCAAGACCGACCGCGACGGATTCCTCTTCCGCGTGCAGACAAATAGGTTTGTCGTTGGTCCAGCCGTTCATCACACCCGCCAGCGCGTCCAGCCCGCGCACCCGCAGCGGACCGTAGGTCTGGTCCAGGTAAATTTTGAGGGCTGGAGCATAATTGGAGAGCTGGGGGAGCTGGTCGAGGTGCGCGGCTGAAGCGCCGGCGTATAAAAAAACATCGCACAGACTTTGCGAATTTGCTTGGGTCTGTGCGACGCTCCAAATATCATAGGAGACTAAAGGCGGCTGCGTGTTTGGCATTGCCAAAAGGGTGGTAAAACCGCCGGCCAGCGCAGCGGCGCTGCCAGTGCGGAAATCCTCTTTGTGCTCACCGCCGGGACTGCGCAGGTGAACGTGCACATCGACCAAACCCGGTAAGATCATCCGACCACCTGTAAGTAAACTAATCAATTATACAGAAACAGGCACCTGTTCGTCAAGTTTTTTCCGAAAATGGTGAGGGCATAAGCCTTGTCACTTTTGTCAGTAGCCTTAGGGTTTCAGAAAGACAATGCGGCAAATTTGTTAGGTCTTCTCCGGATTATGAAGTATTACCACCACCAACCCAGGGGAGGGAGGCAGCATCCTGTTTCGCGAATACAGAAAATTTTCTTATCCAAATTGGGATGCTTCGGTCCGGCGACTGATTGGTCGCGAAGTCTGCCAGGCTCAAGGGCGGCCCGAAAGTTCGTTCAGAAGCGTTTCCGTTTCCGCGGAAACTCCCCTGCCAATCCCGCGGTTCAGCGCTTGCTGGCATTGTTGAAAGACCTGCAGCACGCTGCCAGGGTTGCCCATGCGGTGGTGGATGACCATCAGGCTGCGGTAAGCGGGTTCCCACAGCACGTCCCGGCTGAGCAGCGTCTTGCTGAAGTTCAGCGCCTTTTCCCAATCTCCGGCGTTCATCGCGCTTTGGATGAGCAGGTCCATCACGCGCAGATAGCGCTCGTGGTAATACTGCCCTTCCGCCATGAAGTATTGTTCGACCGCCTCGTTCTC
The DNA here is from genome assembly GCA_964590535.1 of uncultured Anaerolineaceae bacterium. GTDB lineage: Bacteria > Chloroflexota > Anaerolineae > Anaerolineales > Anaerolineaceae > Mesolinea. Next base: position 6,851 of record CAZPWL010000044.1, on the reverse strand, counting down.
AAAGTAGCGTCCCTGGTAGAGCCGAGCTGCTGATTCCAGCGAGCTCGCGTCGGAGGAGCGGCTGAGCTGGTCGAAACGAGCTGCGTCAATGATGATGCCAAGCCTGGGGTTCAGGGTGTACTGGCTGGCGCGCCTCAAAACGAACAAAGGCTTGGAACCCTCCGGTCTGTCCGGTTCCAGCGTCTGGTTGAGGCTGCTTAATGCCACCTTCAGGTTATTTGAAGCGGTTGCGGGCTCTGCATCCGGCCACAGAATCAGGGTCAACTGGTCGCGACTCATCCATTTACCATAATTCCCGACCAAGGCCTGCAATAGCTGGCGCGCTTTTTCGCGCTTCCAGTCTGACGCCTCCAACAAGCGGGTGCCGCGCCAGACTGAGAACTCCCCGAATGTTTTGATGCGAAGGGTGTAGCCGGGGTGATAATCCAGATTTTCCGCGCCGATTTCCTCCAGAATCTGCCGCGTGAGGGCAGGTTCTATCCCCTGCTGCTGAGCCTGCAGCAGCAGCGGCAGGAATACCAAGGGGTTGTCCCCGCCGAGCAAGGTTGCTTTCGTCAGCAGGAATTGGTATTGATGCTGTTGGATAAGCGCCAATCCCTGTTCAAGATAGAGCAATAGCGAACTTTCGAAACCCTGATGAAGCGCGCAATAAGCCAACCACAACAGCGCTGCCGAACGGGAAAACTCATCCCCGGTGCGCGCGGCGATTGATTCCGCAATCGAAAGCTCAAGGTTGGCAGCCTCATATGCTCCGGATAACGCCAGGCTGGCGCCCAACGAGAGCCGGACTAACATCCCAATCCAGATATCCCCGGAACTGTTGGCGATGGAAAGCGCTTCTTCTGCGACCTTGCGGGCTTCCTGCACACGGCCAGAAAACCCCAGCAGCCGGCACATGCCCCATAAAGGTTCCACGTGAATTCGGGCGATATCCACCGCGCTCATGGATCCCTCGTAGAGACCGAGCACTTTTTTATACTCGGTTTCGTCTTCGTCAAAGGCGCGGCTGAGCTGGAGCGCGTGGCCGAGGCGCATGAATCCGACGCTGCGCACGAAAACCGAACGGTAGTGCTGTCCGATTTCAATCCCGCGTTGGGCGTATTGGAGGGATTTGTCCAACTCCCCAATAAACGAATAGAATAACGATAGCAGCAGGGAGGCTTCGCGGTGAAAACGCTGCGGTCGGCTTAATTGCACAGCGCCCTTGGTGCTTTCCAGGTCTGGGGCTGGCTCTACTTTTTGCAGGAGTTCGATGCCTTCCAGAAGGCGTCCGGTGCGCAAAAACAAGCGCGCCTGAATAAAATCATTTTCCTCTGCATCGCCGCGCGCAAACTCCCTGGAACGCTGCAGACTTTGCTCAGCCTGCTCCATCTCGCCCTGGTTGACCTGATTCTCCGCCATCTGCGTCAGCAGTTCCGCCACTTCCTGCCGGTTTTCAGCCGGGTCCAACAGCGCGAGCGCGCGGCGTAAAAGTTGGTTGGCATTAATTGGACGGATGGTGTCCAGATAGACTTGAGCTTGCCCGCGCAGCGCCAGGCTGACGCCCCACTGGTTGCTTGCTTGCTGGTATCCGCGCTGGGCGGTGCGGTAATCCTCCAGAGCAATCTCAAAGAAACCGTTGTACCGGTTCACCTCACCGGATAGGAAGTTCACGTACGGGTACTGCGCCCGCTGGGCTTCTGGGAACTGCTCAATCCAGTAGCGCACGCTCTCGTGGCGGTTGGTGAGGATGAATTCCTTGCCGACGTTTTCGAGGAGCAGATTAATCTGAGGATAATCGCCCACTTTGAGCAGGTGGCCAATGGCGCTTTCCCAATACTGATGGGCGGCGAAGTAGCTGCCGATTTTCCGGTGCAGTTCGCGTTCAAGTTCCGGGTTTGTGCTCAGGTGGCTTTCCAGGAACTCCCGGAACATGTGATGGTAACGGTAAACCCCCGGCCTCAGCTTTTCCAGGAACAGCCCCGAGCGGTAAAGCTCGTTGAGAATGTCGATGCTGTTCTGGCTGTCCATCAAAAAATCGCAGCTTTCTGTATCCAGGAAGGACAAAACAGCCGTTCGCAGCAGGAAGTTTTGGTAGGCGGGGGGTTGGTTTTCCAGCAGTTCCTCCGCCAGATAAGCGAAAAGATTCTTGCGCGATTCGCTTTCTTCTTTGAGCATTTCCAGGACAGTTCCCTGCGGCTGCCCTTTAAGCGACTGCCAGACCATCTGCAAGCCGATAACCCAGCCCTCCGTGCGTTGGATAAGCTGCTCCACCTCTTCCCGGTTCAACTCCAGCTGGTATTGGGAGCGGAAGAGCGTCTCGACCTCCTCGGGAGTAAACGTCAGGTCCCGCTTGCCAAGCTCGAGCACAGTTCCCTTGGCGCGCCAGCGGTGGATGGAGGGAAAATCCAGCGCGCGGCGGGTTGAAAGGATTACATGCAGCGAGCGCGGCAGATGGTCGATAAACCAGTTCAACAGGTTCAGGATAACCGGGGACTGGTCGACGTACTGCACGTCATCCAGCACCAGCAGGCAGCGCTCAGGAATATGATTAGCAATGGCATTCACAAGCGCTATCAGCCCATCCGTCGGTTCAGAATCAGGCGTGTTCAGGATGCGCAGCGCCTCGGACCCGATGGTGTAACCGTGTTGGTTGAAAGCGGTATAAAGGTTCATCAGGAACAAAGTTGGGTCGCGGTCGTCCGCGGAGACAGAAAACCAGAAAACCGGAATATCCAACTTTTCGATGAAAGTCAGCAAGGATGTGCTCTTGCCGTACCCCGTGCCAGCCTGAAGTATCGTGGCAGGGTATTCCAGGGAGCCGCGCAGCAAATCAGTTACGCGCTCCCGGGGGAGGACGTTGGAGCGCTGAGCGGGAGGCGCCAGCCGGCTGAGGATAATCAGACTGCGGTTGCTCATGCTGTAATTTTACCAGCCTGAATGCGCCCCGTTCTGAGATGTGTTTCGATATATTCCACCTCAGCCGAAAAACGCCTTCAGGAAATAGACTGGGCTCCAGGATATTCCTGAAAGCGACCCTTGGCAGTTCATGCCAGAAGCCGCGCTAACGGACAAACTTTTGGGAGGAAACAAAAAAACTGCCGGGCGTGGAACACACTCCGGCAGTTTACCCAAAAACTAAACCAATCCGTTTATTTCTTTTCGTTGATTTCCGCCAGAACTTTGGTGACCATTTCGTTGGTCAGCCCAGCGCTCTTGGCCTGCGGCATATCGAGCAGGGACTGCAGGGTTTTACCTTTTGCCAGCATGATGAGGGGGTTCTTGGTAATCCCGGGGACGTAGCGTTCGATGACCGCAACCGCGCGGGGGTCTTTTAGTAAATCGCCAACTTTGGAAAGTAACGTGTAAGCCATGGTTTCTCCTTTGTCTACACAATGTATCTGTATTGTAATATATTCCCCCGGCAAACAAAACCCTAGTAAAAACCTGGCAGAAGGCCGGATAAACAAGCTGCTGCCCCTGCCGCAGGCATTAGCTGCGCGCGTGCACACAATGAAAAATGCCCCTGCAAATCCATAAGAACAGTCGTTAATCTGGCAAAAATCAATGCGATTACTAAGGCAGGCTATTGACTTTGCACATAAATTGTTCTACTATATAAGTAATCAATTTTGTCCCTATTTTCAGTCCTTTATTCGACCTTATTCTGAACAATCCCAAATATCTGTAGCAAGCACAATTTTGGAGTGCTTGGATTTGATGTTCTGATGCCGTGTGTTCACAAAAAGTAACGGTATTGGCTAATCACCTAACAATTGGAGGAAAAATGTCGACGAAACGTTTTTGGATTGTGTTGGCGGCAGTGTTAGTTCTTGTCGCCCTGACCGCGGTGACCGTTATCGCGGATCCCTTTGGGTGGGCTTCCAGTGAGGAGGGAGTGGAGTTCGAAGAATGGATTGGTACTGTCGATGCTGTCATCGGCGATGACCCGGACGAGCCAGGGTATACCGGAGAGGTGGTGACCAGCTCCGGCGTTCCGGAGGCATCCGAAGGAGCAATTGACCTGGAAACTTTGCCCGCTGAACCGGGAAGCGAAGGGGAGTTTCGGCCGGATGAAGCAAACATCGAGGTCTTAGAATCGGAACCGCAGTGGTCCGAGTTTTACTATGACTTCTCAGCTGGTGCGACCATGCGCCCGCGCGCCAGCCTGACGAACTGGGCATACGACTCAGGCGGTTGTATCCATCCCTCAAAGGGAGCTGATCTCTTCACCCTGCCGCTCAATCTGCCCGATGGCGTCCGGATTGATTACCTACGGCTTTACTTTTACGATACATCTACGACGACTGACTCTTATGCCTGGATCACGATATATAACGGGAGTGGAAGTACTACCGACTTGATTTTTGTTACATCTGCTGGCTCAGCCGGTTATGGATATGAGGTCAGTGATTTTGTTGATCATGTGGTGGATAACATGAATTATTCGTACGTGCTGAATTACGCCAATTACACAACGAGCAACACTGTCCGCTTGTGTGGTTTGCGCGTCGCCTACCGGCTGCCCTGATCCGGCTCTCAGACTCCTATAGAAAATGAGGTGTTAAATGAAACAATCATTTGGATGGAGAATCCTGGTAGTCGGGATTTTGCTGGCCGTGCTGCTCAACGCGGTGCCGGTTGGCACAGTTAAGGCCGCGCTGACGTCGTATGAAATATTCTCCCTGCAAATCCATCTCCCGGAAGGCGCAGAAATCGAGTGGCTGCGTTTATATTTTTACGACAGCAACCCGACATACAATAGCACAGCTTGGATTACAACCTATGACGGCGCTGGTAACACGGTAGACTTGCTCAATGTCCAATCCGCTGGTTCCGCGGGATACGGCGAGGCGCTCAGCCCACAAATTTCGCATGTTGTCGACAACGCAAGCTATACATATGTGCTCAACTGGCGTCCCTATGAGCTTGACGGACGCCAGCGTCTGATGGGGATGCGCGTAGCCTATATCCCCGTTGGCGGTGGAATACTCTACTCTTACTTACACGTCGCTGGCTGCACCTTTACACCCCGGAGCAGCACCATTGAGTGGCGCTATCCCGGGTCTGGCGGCGTGTACGCCACCAGCTGGGATCACTTCCTGCCCTTCCTGAGGAAGTAAAGCTCAGCGGAAAGATTGAACCCGGCCGATGAAATTTGCCAGCTTTCGGTGACGCGTTGAAGTACTGTTAATAGCAGCGGTCCGCATCTGGACCGCTGCTTTTTCAATGGCCGCGGTCAGTGCGTCTGGTGCGCCGGGTGCCATCTGAGGTGTTTTTGCAAAAATAGTGGGCCCATTGGCTGCTTCAGGCTGCTGGATATCCGTGGGCGCTTGATTGTATACTTTAAGGAGTCGGCGGCGGGCGCGGCTTTCCACGGGAGCGTATTATGGAAATTGCTCAGATAAAAACCGCTTTACTGGCTGCCAGGGATTGGCTTCTGGAGACCGACGACCCAGGTCCGCGGTACCTGGCGCTTCGGGACCTGTACCAGGCAGATTTTGGTGAGGAGGAACGAAAGCAAGCCCGCCAGCAGGCGCACAATTCCGAGCCAATTGCCCGGGTTCTCGCGCACATGAACCCCGATGGGTGGTGGGTCAAACCCGGCCCGGGATACGGTCCGAAATACAAATCTACGGTCTGGGCATTAACGCTGCTTGGGCAATTGGGCGCGTCGGTCCAGGTAGACGAACGCGTCAATACCGCTTGCCAATACCTGCTCTCGCAGGCATACGCGCAGGGCGGCTTTTTCTCCTATTCTGGCAGGCCCGCGGGCACTTTTGACTGCTTGCAGGGCAATCTCACCTGGGCGCTTAGCGCTTTGGGATGCCGGGATGAGCGCCTGGAGGCAGCTTACGATTGGATGGCGCGCAGCCAAACCGGAGAGGACGTGGCCGCGATGGGCGATAAATCAACCCCGCGGCGCTATTACGCGTATAAGCGCGGACCGGATTTTGTGTGCGCCGCGAATGATTCCCAACCCTGCGCCTGGGGGGCGGTGAAGGTGCTGCTGGCGTTCTCTCTGCTCCCGCCGGAACGGCGTGCCGGGGTGATTGGCCGGGCGATTGAGCGCGGAGCGGAATTCCTTTTGGGCGTGGACCCCCTGACGGCGGCCTGGCCTTTTCAGGGTAAGGTCAGCGGAAATTGGTGGAAATTTGGTTTCCCGGTTTTCTATATCACCGATTTGCTGCAGCTGGCGGAAGCCTTGGTGCCGCTGGGCTACGGGCAGGACCCGCGCCTGGCTGGCTTGATTGACCTGATACTCAGCAAACAGGCGCGCCCGGGCAGATGGCCGCTGGAGTACCGCTACGCGGATAAAACATGGGGTAATTACGGCAAGCTGGGGCAGGCGAACAAATGGGTCAGCCTGCGGGCGCTGCGCACGCTAAAGGCCTTATGCGTCTAGCACATAGTGCAGCCTGCCGAATGTCCGTGCTTGTCATCACCACAAAACCATTACAATTGGGAAAGAATAAACCAACATTACAAGAGGTGTTCCATGGCTATGATTATTGCTTTCTCGGTGCTTGTGCTCAGCCTGTTTGGCATGGACGTTTTGAAGGGGGACCCAAACAGCCTGCCCTGGTATGGCTGGGCGCTGCTGGGCGTTTTAGTCCTGTTTACCCTCTATCTTGCCATTAAAAAGCAAACCCCGGAAGAACTGGTGCTGCGGGCGGAAACGGAAGAAGCGAAAGCGGAAGCACTGCTGGAAGACGCGCAGGATCTGCTTAAATCCGGAGAGGGCGTGGAAGTGGTGCGCGTGATGGAGCATGACCTGGACGGCATTGACGGCCCGGAGACGCTGCAGGTAGTCCGCACCCGAATAGTGGAAGATGACAGCATGACAGTCGTCCAGACAGTAGAGCAAATCA
>CAZPWL010000043.1:0-13486 GCA_964590535.1 uncultured Anaerolineaceae bacterium | reverse complement strand
GCGCTGGCAAAGAGCTCGGCTTTAGCCCGGAACAAATCAAGACCGGGCTGCTTTCACCGGTAATTGGCAACACCTATGCCGGCGCCTCGTTGATTGGCTTGAGCGCGGTTTTGGATACCGCCCAACCGGGCGACCTGATTCTGATGACTTCTTACGGCTCCGGAGCGGGTTCGGACTCGTTCATTTTACGTGTGCGCGAGCCCATTCTGGAAAGGCGCGGCAAAGCGCTTTTCACGCAGGATTATATTGCCCGCCGGACCGAGATTGACTATGCCACCTACGTCCGCTTCCGCGGCGAAATTGTCGTCCGGTAGGTGCGGAATGAACCCCAATAGACTGGACGTAGTTATCGCGGGCATCGGGCAAACCGATGTCGGCGAGCTTTGGGATGTATCCCTGCGGGATTTAGGTGTACGCGCCATTCAGGCCGCGCGCCAGGATGCCGGCGGGCTTGCCCCGCAGGCGCTCTTCATCGGAAACATGCTCGCCTCCAGCGCGTCGCATCAGGCGAACCTGGGCGCGCTCCTGTGCGAATGGGCTGGCCTGAAAGGCGCGGAAGGCACCACCGTGGAAGCAGCTGACGCTTCCGGTGGGGCGGCGCTGCGCATGGCGTATATGGCGGTCGCCTCTGGCATGGTGGACGTCGCGGCGGCAGTCGGCGTGGAAAAAGCGACGGACGTGCTCGGGAGCGACATCGAGTCGCTCAGCACGCGCAACCTGGACGCGGATTATGAAGCCAATGAGGGCCAAACGCCGGTGGGTCAGGCGGCCTTGCTGATGCAGCGCTACTTGCACGAAAATCAATTCCCCCGGGAGGCGTTGGCCGCTTTTCCGGTCATCGCGCACGCCAACGCGGTAAACAACCCGCACGCCATGTATCCAAAACCCATCAAAACCGAGAGCTATCTCAAATCCGGGACGATAAACGGTCCGTTCAACCTGTTTGATATAGCCCCTCTGGCGGACGGCGCTGCTGCGGTGGTGCTCACCCGCGCGGAACTGCTCCCCAAGGGGTTGATGCACGCGCCAGTGCGCCTGGCAGGTTCCAGTTTGGTGGTCGACCGGCTGGCGCTGCACGACCGGCAGGACCCGCTGTTCTTTGAGGCGGCGGCGGTCTCTGTCCAGCGCGCCTGCCTGAAGGCGGGCATCAGCCTCGCGGACGTGGACTTCTTTGAGTACTCGGATATCACCACCCTGCACGCCATCCTATCCCTGGAAGCAGCTGGTTTTGCCCAGCGCGGGCAGGGATGGAAACTGGCCAGCGACGGCAACCTGCTGCTGACCGGCTCTCTGCCGGTGGCGACACTGGGCGGGCATAAGGCGCGCGGCAACCCGATTGGGGCGGCTGGCGTGTACCAGGCTGTGGAAGCCTGCTTACAGCTGCGCGGGGAAGCTGGCGGGAGCCAGGTGCCTCACGCCCGTTTCGGGATGATACAGTCCCTGGCTGGCACCGGTTCCACCGCTGTCACGCATATTCTGGAACGCCAGGACGCCTGAAAAGCGGGCTTTTTTACGCGCCGGACTTCGCTAAAAATACAATCTAACCTGTACAGCCTGCGTTGACGCGGGCTGTTGTTAATTATCGCGCGTGGTAAACTTACTGCCGTAAAGGAATAATTAACTCATGAATCAACGCGTCATTTATCCATTTTCGGCGATTGTCGGACAAGACCGGATGCGCAGAGCGCTCATCCTTAACGCGGTGTATCCACGCATTGGCGGCGTGTTGATTCGAGGCGAGCGCGGAACAGCAAAATCCACCGCGGCGCGCGCTCTGGCGGCGCTGCTGCCGGAAGAGGCGGTGGTAGAAGGCTGTCGTTTTGGCTGCAGCCCGCACGACCCCAGCCATTGGTGCACGGAATGCCTGGAGCGCGCCGCTGCTTCAGACCAGCCGCTGCCTTCGGTCATGCGCCCGACGCCTTTTGTGAACCTGCGGGTTTCCGCGACCGAAGACCGCGTGGTGGGCACGCTGGATATCGAACGGGCTATTCAAAAGGGCGAACGGCATTTTGAACCCGGTGTTTTGGCGGCTGCCAACCGGGGGCTGCTTTATATCGACGAAGTAAACCTGCTGGACGACCATGTGGTTGATATCCTGCTCGATTCCGCCGCGATGGGGATGAACATTGTGGAACGTGAAGGCATCTCCTTCAGCCATCCCGCGCGCTTTATCCTGGTGGGCACTATGAACCCGGAAGAAGGCGACCTGCGCCCGCAGCTTTTGGACCGCTTTGCCTTGTCGGTGGAAATCCGCGGCATTTTGGAAGCACGCTCCCGCGTCGAAATCATGCAGCGTAATGTAGCCTTTGAACAGGACGCGGAACATTTCCGTCAGGAATGGATGCCGCAGGAACAGGCGCTTTCCGCCAAAATACAGAAAGCGCGTCAACTGGTGGACTCGGTGGCTTATACCACCCGGGACCTGCTGGTTATCGCCGACCTGACCTCCTCTATGGAAGTTGACGGACACCGTTCCGACCTGGTCATCCTCAAAGCCGCCCGCGCCCAGGCTGCCTTTGATGGACGGACGCGCATCAACCAGAGCGACATTGCCCTGGCCGCCGAACTGGCGCTGCCGCACCGCGTCAAATCCGGCCCCTTCCGCAAATCCGATCTGGGCGTGGAAGCCCTGGAAGAGCGCATTGAGCAGCTCAAGGGGCAGGTTGCCAGCGAAGAAGAAGGTCTGCCGGCAGAGGGCGAAGACGGTAAAAAAAAACTGACACCCTGGATGGACCCGTAAGCCTGGACCCGGATGACCCGCTGATCCCGGTCGGCGAAGGGCAGCAGCAAATCTTTACCGAATTGAACCCGCGCTGGTGGGATGGGGGAACTGTTGTCAAACCGGGCGAAACTTTTGAAACCCGCTCTCTGGATACCCCCCTGGACGAAATTGTGCGCAAGCACGGGGGCAGACGTTCCGAAACCTATACCGATCGCAAACGCGGGCGTTACATTCAGGCGCGCCCTTCCCCTTACAAAGCTTACGACCTGGCCTTCGACGCCACCTTCCGGGCTGCCGCGCCTTTCCAAAAAGAGCGCGATAAACTCCGCAAACAGCAACAGATTGCTTTCGCGGTGCTCCCGAACGATTACCAAAAAAAAGTGCGGGTAAAGAAAACCGCCAACCTGATTCTCTTTCTGGTGGACGGCTCGTGGTCGATGGCGGTAGCGGAGCGCATGGCTGCTACCAAAGGCGCGATCTTATCCCTGCTGACCGATGCGTACCAACGGCGCGACCGGGTGGGCTTGGTCGTCTTTCAGAAAGACCGCGCCACGCTGGTGCTCGCGCCAACGAACTCCGTGCTGCTGGCGCAGCGGGCGTTGGCGGATATCCCCGTTGGCGGAAAAACGCCCCTGGCGGCCGGGTTGGTGATGGCCTACGAAGTGATTACGCGCGAGCGCATCCTTCACCCGGATGTGCAGCCGCTGCTGATTGTGCTTACCGACGGCGCGGGCAATGTGCCTTTTGGGAAAAAGCTGGTCAAAGAAGAAATTAAGGAACTTGCTGGATTGTTTTCCACGAAAAATATTCACAGTGTGGTGATTAATATGGAGAAAAAAGCCTTTGACCAGGGCTTGGCGCAGGAACTGGCAGACCAGATGGGCGCGGCTTGTTATACCCTGGAAGAGATTCGCGGAGAAACCTTATTTAATACCGTGCAAAAGGAAATGCAGGCTGCTCAGGCTTAGCGCTGAGAGAAGCAGACGCTTAGCAGATAATCTCGACTGCTTCCACGGTCATTTCCGGGAAAAACTGGCGGATAGTCCCCGCGACCCAACCCTGAAGGGTAGCTGGCAGCAGCGGGCAGCCTTCACATGCGCCTCCAAGGCGCACTTTTACCAAGTCCCCCTCAATTGCGACTAATTCCACCGAACCACGATGGAACTGCTCGATGTAAGCGCTGATCTGGTCTATCAGGCCGGCGATTTTTTCTTCTTTGCTGAATTGCGTGACCTGGTCGCTGTTCATTTCCTCTTCAATCCTTTTTGGCTGGCGGGGTGCTTTCTTTATCTTATCACAGTTGCCGGGCGAGCCTCGCTCGCCTGGCTGTGCCGGGTGAGGCGGCGGGGTTCAGGAAGGCAGACGCTTCCGCGTGAAGGTGCGGGTAATCAAACCGCTGATACTTTCCGTGATGGAGCTGCGCAGCGTTTTCTGAATTTCGGAAAAGAAGGTTTCCAATAAATTCTTCAGGTGCGCCTGCGTTTCAGGCTCCAACTGCTTGAAGCTCGCAATCATCGTTTTCGCGTTGGCAAGCTTGTCCTGGGTAAATTCCTTTAATGTACGCGCGCCGGTCGCTTCCAGAATTGTGAAGAGCACGTTGATGAATTCTTCGCGTTCCTCAAAAGGCACAGTATCCAACCATTCGCGCAGAACGGCATTAAACTTAATACTGCTGGCGGAAAGGCCTTCCTGATACATAAAGTTCCTACCGACTACTTCCCACGAGAAGGCGTTGTGCTGCATGAAGCCGCTTTCGTCGCTTTCAACGACCTGATAAAGCCCGCTCTGATTCAGCAGCATGCCGACCACCGAAGATTGCGGCAGAAAGGTGATAATTCTATTCGCGATGCGTTGGTAGCTCGGGCTTTCAATAATAGCCCGCTGGAAACCGGGTCCGTCGTTGTTGTACATTAAAAGGATGCTGGGCTGCAGGTCCGCAGGCAGGTTGGCAGCGGAAAAGACGGCCAGATTTCCACCTTTGGAATGCCCGCCGAGGTAAAAGACTCCCGGCAGGTGTGACATAACCAGTTCAAGATACTCCACCGCGCTGCGCTGCGCCGGCACCACCTCACGGAAGCTCATTTGCAGATCTTCTTTCCAGCCAATCAAGGTGTCATCGGTGCCGCTAAAGGCGACGAAGTGGGTCGTGTCGTCTATGGAAAAGACCAGCGCGGAAAACTGTTCAGCTTCTTCAAACGAAACCCGGTTGATGTAATGCGACAGGCGAACATCTCGGAAGCGCTCCGAATCCGCGCATTTTTCCAACAGCACGGGCAGGCGTGAGAAAAAGGTGCTGGTGATTGGAGCGGTAATCTGGTCAGGCATCTGCTTGATCGCTTCGGCCGCATCCGCCAGCGAAACAGAGCCGGCTTCGTCGATGGTAGGGACGGCACCGGCAAAGTCCATGTAGGAAAGCACTGAAAACACCAGGTTGTCCACCTCGTTCAGGGGGTCCCGCTGGAATTCCAGATCCCCGCGCCAATCAAGATAATCCAGGATATTTGGCATTTTCACTCCAGTCCGCACTTAAATTGTACATGATTTTGGGATGCGTTTGCGCTTATCGAATATATTATCCGCGCTCAGAATGCCGCCTGTTTTGCCGCGAGGTCAGGAGGGTCTTGACTTATTAGACATTTAGCTAATAATATAGATAAATATCTGTTTTGGACGGTGCATTATGCCTTCACAATATTCCAGGTTGAATTGGGACCTGAGCACGGCTTATGACTTGTTTATCAGTCAGATAGCTATTTACGAACCAGACCGGGTCGGGCTGCGCGCTTCTTGGGCGGCTGGCGTTCGGTCCAGGCTCCCGGTGGAAGATCGTCAGGTATTAGAGCACTTCTGGCAGCTCTATTTTCTCCCCCTGCATTTTGTTTTTAACGCGCCTGCCCCAAAAGATACTGCCGCGGTGCTCAGCTATCTTGAGAAGATGCCGGCGGAAAAACGCCTGGAAGCCCTCACGCTGCGCCACGAGACCCCAGCGGAGGTTCAAGAACTCTTTTGCGGTACCACAAGCCGTAAAAAATGGACGGCAGCGGAAAAAGAACTGATCAGTTCTTATTTTGCCCAGAACCACAGGAACCTGACCTCAACCATGCTGGACCAGGTCTATAACAATTGGGCGCAGCGGGAGCAATTTGGACACCAGTTTCTGCACGCGTTAAAGACCTTCGCGGAGTCCTTCTTTTTTGAGGAAGAACATCGCATTCTGCCAGCGCTGCGCCAGGGGCTCTCGCACGCGCAGATGCGCGCCGGCACCCTCCCTCTGACGGCAATGCTGGAAGAGCTTTCCTCCGGGGTGCGTTGGGCAGAAGTTGCCGCCTCGCAAAAGCTCTACCTCGCGCCGTCCTTTTGGGGCGCGCCATTCCTTTTCACCGAAGCGCTGAATAGCAGCACTATCCTGGTAATTTTTGGAGCCAGACCCGACGACATGGCTCTTATCCCAGGGGATATTGTGCCAGACAACCTATTGCGCGGGCTTAAGGCGCTGGCGGAACCCACGCGGCTGCGCATTTTGCGCACGCTCGCGCACACACCACAAACCGCGGCGCACCTTTCCCACATTCTTCGGCTGCGTCCACCAACGGTTACCCACCATCTGCTGGAACTGCGCATGGCTGGGATGGTGCATGTCATTATTTCTTCAGAAGGCGAGCGTTTCTACGCCACCCGCTTTGAAGGTTTTGAAAGCACACAGGATTTGCTGAACCGCTTTGTCAACGAAGAGTAAAGTGGAACCTTCCAGAGCTTTTGCGGGAAAGCGAATCAGTTCCGTGTTAAGGACATATCTGGCGCGGGTAAGGGCGTTCAGCCCGAACGCGCGCAAGTACCTAATCGGCATCATGATTTACGGCGCCGCCATTGGGATTTACCAGCTGTTGTTCAACTTCTACGTTCTCAGCCTTGGTTATAACGAGGCTGTGCTTGGAAACCTGGTAACTGCCCGCAGCGCGACAACGCTAATTGTTGCGCTGCCAGTCGGATACCTGGCAGACCGCATCGGCAAGAAGCTCGCGCTCATTATTGGACAGGGAGCGGTTGGGGCGGCCATTTTGCTGATGATTTTGTTCCCTTCGCTGCCAATGTTCCTTCTGATGAACGTCGTGATCGGCTTCGCCCAGTCGTTGGCGGCTGTCGCGATGGGACCTTTCTTGATGGAAAACAGCGGCGAGCTTGAACGAACCTACCTGTTCAGTTTCAGCTCCGGTATGCGCATGACCGCCATTTCAATTGGGGAATGGGTCGGGGGTTTTTTGCCTACCTGGATTGGCAGAAACCTGGGCGCGCTGCCGACCAGCGCGCAAGCCTACAGCGGCGCGTTGGCGCTAGTTACGCTGGGCGTGGCTTTTTCGCTCCTGCCCACTTTCCTTATCCGGCAGCAAAAACTCACCCGTTCCGACCGCGCGTCATTTGCTCCGCTTTCCTACATGCGCCGCAATCCCGGGAAACTGACCCGCCTTATTCTTCCTCTGCTGATTACTTCCGTCGGGGCAGGCATGATCATGCCCTTCATGAACGTCTTTTTCCGCAACGTGCACAAACTCTCGGATGGGACCATCGGGATTTTGTTCGCCTGGGGCTCTCTTGCGATGGGTATTGGTCTGCTTTTAGCGCCAGCTCTGGCAGAGCGCTTCGGTAAAATTCGGGTGGTAGTAGCAAGCCAGGGCTTGTCCATTCCTTTCCTGGCGCTGCTTGGATTTTCGCCGCTTTTTCCGGTGGCGGTGGCGGCGTATTATGTGCGCCTGGTTTTGATGAATATGAGCGGTCCGGTGTATACCACCTTCACGATGGAAAACGTGGATCCGGAGTCGCGCGCGATGGTAGCCAGCCTTTCAACCATGGCGAGTAATTTTGGTTGGGCTTTCAGCCCTACGCTTAGCGGGTACTTCCAGGTGAATTATGGCTTCGGTCCATCGTTCGCGGTCACCATTTTGTTTTATATTGTTTCGGTCTTGATGTATTACGTCTGGTTTGGGGGAAAGAAAAAGTCGGGAGCCTTGAAAGAAGGGGTGGCGGTTCCGGTGGAAGCCGGGCGATAGATTACCTATCCCGTTGGATTTCAGATAACGGGTCCCGGGTTGCGCTGGAGACCACTGTTTCGCCGTTCCGTATCAACCAACCGCCGTAGCTGGACGCCCCGGCATAAGCCTGCCAGCCATCCAGTACCAGCGGCAGCGGGCCTTCCGCTGGAATCCATTCCCCATTGTATTTACGGGCAATGTGCAGGTGCGTGCCGGTGGAAACACCACCCTCGCAAGATGGGTGCCCCAGCAGTGCGTCCGCCTCCACCCAAGTACCCGCTGGAATCCTTTCCTCCGCGGCCAGGTGCAGATAGAGCAGCACCCAACCGCTGCCTTCATCGCCATCCCCGTCCAGGTCCAGCGCTACGGCGCCGCGTTGGCTGCGCACCACCAGTCCGCTGGCAGCCGCGCTGGCCCAGGTGGAGGATAGGTAACAGCCGCGCTCGCCAGTGCGCGGGGCAAAATCCAGCGCGCCGCGTGGAGTGCCAGCCTGCCAGGTGATGTGCGGACCTGACGTAAGACCCCAGGTAAGCCCTGGCAAAAAAGGAAGGCTGAGCGTGGGCTGGCTGATACCGGCCGGCATCAGCGCTCCTTGCGAAGCAGCGCGCGCCCATGGGTCGCCGAAGAGCTGGGTGTAGAGCGCCAGGAAACCCTGCGGACCGTAAAGCGCGTCCCAAAACAGGTCAGGGGTATAAAGGGCGGCAAAGAGGTTCTGGATACCCGCGCTGCCGGCATTTAAAGCCGGGTGTATGGGAGCTTCGCTTTCGTCCCGGAAGCTCAGGTGGTCCAGCGTGCCAAGGCGCCAACCATAATAACCCTGTCCAAGCAAGCGGGCGGTGACTGTCAGCTCGTCAAACAAGCCCGAAACCTTGGGAGCGTAGTACCCAATCGGGTATTGATACTCCTCAAGGTCCTGCGGGAATGCAAACAACCAGCCGGAACGGTACTCCACCAGCGCCAGCAGCAACCGCGGGTTAATCGAATTTTCCACTGCCACCAATTGGATAATCTCAGCGGCGGACAGGCGCTCCCCGGAGATGTATTGCGTGTAGCTGGCCAGGTAGCCCCCGCTCTGTTCAATCCACGTTTCCAGGTCCAGGCTGCCGCTGCCCGGCGAAAACAGAATGTCTGCATCCGGCAGAGCAAGCTGGGCATACGGGGGTTCAGCCGCAAAGTTATTGGGGACAAGAATGGGCGTTCCCACTGGCACCAGCTCTTGCTCATCCAGCGCGAAGGGTTGTTGAAGCTCTATTGGGCGCGCGAGGAAATGTCTGGCAATCGCAGCCAGGGTATCCCCGGATTGCGAGTAGTACAGCCGCATACCCTCCGGGATAGGGACGTCCAGCGTGGCAGTCGGGGTGAGGGCTGGTTCCTGCGGCGGCGGGGTTCCAGGGGTCGTCAGGAAAGGCGGCGTCTGGTAAGGCACGGGGTCTTGCTGGAAAAGCGGGGTCGGGCTGGGATATATGCCCGCCACCTGGGTCTGGTGCGCTGATATCAGGGTGGCGGTAGCGGGGTTAAGCGCGGAAGAAGGCAGGTTGCAGCCTGTCATAAGGCAGAGCCCGGCCAGCAAGAGAATCAACAGGGCGCGGCGGGCGAACAAGGTGCTCTCAGGCTTCTGGGTTAATCCGGAATTCGTGTATGCCATCCGCGTATGACCAATCATGAGCGCACTGCGGGCAAGTTTGGGATTGCTTAACCCCGGGCAGCGCGCTGCCGCACGCAGGGCAGACAAAAAAGCTGCCTTCCGCGGGGACGGGCGAAGCGCCAAAAGCCGCGGCAAGCGTCCAAATGCTGGGGGCATACTGTGCGAAGGCGCCAGTCCACTGCAAGGCAGAATCCAGCGCGACCAGGGTTCCGAGCGGGACGTGCCGTTTGAGCCAGGCTACCCGAAATTGGGATACATTAAGCTGTTTTTCGATGGTAAAGCGGTTTTCTTTCATCAAGCGGCGGACCGTTTTTGGATGAAAATCAAAATTCAGGGCTGCAAACTCCACCTGCTCCAGGGAGAATGGGTTCCACTTCTGCTTGCCGGTGAGATAGCGCAGGACGGACTTGAGGTTGCGTTTGTTTGCAAATTCCAGCAGGAACAGCGCGTTTTGGGCCAGCACCCGCCGTATGCTCGCGAGAGCCAAGCCGGGCTGAGCCATGTGGTGGAGCGTGCGAATCATGGTGGCGCCGTCGAACAGACCATCCACGAAGGGGAGTTTATAGATATCGGCGGAAACAAACAGGTAGCGCGGGTCATCGCCCAGGCGTTCGCGCGCTTGCAGCAGCTGCGTGCGCGAATAATCCAGCAGGACGATGCGTTCAAAGCCGGTGTAGCGCGGGGTGTTGCGCCCAGCTCCAGCGCCCAACTCCAGCAGAAGCTTGCCTGGTTTGGTCAGCAAACGCTTGAGGGCGATTTGCTCGACCGCGTCTTCATAGGCGCGTTCGCCGGAATCCCAGAAAGTTCGCTGATAATCAGAACCTTCGTAGGAGCAAACGGGTGGGGTTTCGGTAGGTTTCGTGTTCATGGCGAATTAAAAGCGTACGGGCAGGTTTGCCGGCGACACCCGAAGCAACCTCCTTACCGCTGCTTCCTCTCGGACCTGACGGGGTTCGCAGGGCTCCGCCGCGCCGGTCCCGCCCGGACGCCAAATAAGCATAACCGAGACCCGCAGGGCTGTCAACACAAGGGCCGCGCTCAATCCAACGGCTGGTTGCAGTGTTGGCGGTATCCGCAAGCACTGCAGCGGGAAGCCTGCGCGTGCGAGCGTGGGGGTCCGTCCGGGCAGTTTTCTGCGGCGCGAATATTCGTGATGAGGGCCAGCAAACTTTCTTCCAGAGCAGGCGTGTAATCGACCTGAAAGGTTCGGTCGCGATAGCGCAGCAAGCCGTAAGGTGGGCGTTGGCTGGTGTCGCGTTCCAGCAAAAGGCAGTAGGCTGCCAATTGCATCACGTGGCTGTCGTAAGGTTCGGCTGGCGCGGCGGCGCTTTTTACTTCCACCGGCACGCGCACGCCACCGCCGATATCCACGACGTAATCCGGCTTACCCGTCAGGCGCAGGGTGGGGTCAAAGAGCGGGGCGGGCAGCTTTTGCCAGGCGTCCGTATCCGCGTAGACAATCTTCCCGGTGGGCAGGCCTGTCTGGCGGCGTTTGCGGGCGGACCAGAAAAACAAGACTGCCGCCGCGAGCACGAGCAGAAGTATCCAGAGCCAGTCTTTCACCGCGTCACCTTCAGGATGAGCAGCGCGAAAGCCAGAATCAAGAGTAAAAGCGCCGCGGCACGCAAAAGAAACGAATGCAGCACGCCGCGGGCGTGCTGCTGATGAAAATTTGTTCCGGTTTTAAGTTCCGCCTGGTTTTCAGACGGGACGCCCAGGCGCTGGTACCACCAGGCGCGAGCGCAATACAGATAACTGCCTAGTTCTGAGGCGCGCAGGACGCGCATCAGTCCGATTCACCGGTCAGCTGTTCAGAGAGCCGGGTGAGCGCCTTTTCCAACTCGCTCTGCCTGAAGCTGACGGTAATATCCGCGCGAGTGCGTTCGATGATGCCGCGCGCTAGGTCGGTACGGCGGCGCAGACCTTCGGTAATCGCGTCCGGGTAATCCATCGTAACCAGCTGTGTGAAGATATCGTCCATCCACATCAGCAGGCGTTCCACCTCGCTGGAGTAGCCCGGGCGCAGCAGATCCAGGCAGCGCCGGCGCAGTTCGCCCAGGGTCTCGGACAAGCCTGCCAGATACGCGGGGTATTCCGCGCTGAGGTCTGCCGGAGTGGGCAGGGGGTGGTTCAGGATGAGCGCGACGGTCAGTTCGGCTTCGACGAACTCTTTGAGCGCGTCCTGCGTATAGCCGGCAAAGTACAGGTCGGGGTCCTCTTTCAGACCTTCGCGCAGGTCGCGTGCCAGTTCACGCGCGCTTTGCAGCTCATGTTCGGCTTCGGCTTCATCTTCGCGGTGGATGGCGCGGATGGCCAGCGAGGCGTGGCGGGTCAGTTGGCGCGCCTGTGCCAGCGCGGCATCGCGCCGGGCGGTTTTCCGGTCGAATTCCAATCGGATCTGGTCAGAAATGCGGTCCAGTTCGCTCATCTCAGCTGCCTTCCGGTGGGGGAATTTTGGCTTGGCCAAACAGGTCGTCCGCCAGGGAGTGCGGCGGGCTGGGCAGCCGAATTTCGCCGAAGCTGCTCTCGTAGCGGTGAATATTCTCGTTCAAAACCTGCTGCAGCAGCTTGGCGCCCAAAGGGGAGAGGATGACGCGCGCGTCCACCTGGCTGAATTCCTGGCCGGGCAGAACCGCGGAGAAATCCAGTATGAATTCGCCGGGGGTATGCGCGGCGCGCACCAGGTTGGCAAAAAGCGGCTTCAGGTCGGGGGGCAGGCGCAGGCTGATAGGTTTAATTTCGGGCATCAGGGCTCCTAGAACGGGACGTCCTCATCCCCGGGGGTATCCTCTTCAAAACCGCCGTCTTCGCTGCGATTGGTGCTGAGGAAGCGCACGCTTTGGGCGGTCACTTCATAGCTGGCGCCCCAACCGCCGTCTTTCTTCTGGTAAACCTTAGGGGAACCATTAGAGTCGGGGTTCAGGCGGCCTTCCACGAGGACCTTGGAACCTTTTTTCAGGTATTGGTTGCAGGATTCTGCCTGCGGGCCAAAAACGGTGATGCGGAACCAGGCGGTCTCTTCTTTATCCTTATACTTACGGCTGGTAGCCATACTGAAGGATGTTACTGGCTTGCCGTCCGCAGTGAAGCGCATCTCAGGGTCTCTGCCGAGGTTGCCAATCAGGATTAATTTTTGGTACATGGGGGTGTTCCTTTCTTGTTCTTAAGTGTGTGTGTGGTTTGTGTCTTCTGTGTCAGGAACAAATTGTTTCCTTTATGCTTCAATTTTACTGCAGAATCTATTAGAAACCCCCACGCGTATATTCGGAACCCTTACCACCCGCTGCTGTACCACTGCAGGTAATCGGACAGGTGTTCTGCCCAATAATCCGTGTTGTGCTCGCCTTCCAGCAGGATGAAGAGGTGCGGGATGCTTTCGTGGTTCAGCTGGCGGCTGAGGAACTGGGCGGAATCCTGGTCTTCGTCCCCGTTGCCAGCATCAATATAGAGGTCGGGTTGGTCCTGCGGATTGAGCGCTTTGAGCTTGCTCACCCAGGTATTAATTTCCTCTCCGGTCATGGACAGGCTGTGCAGTCCGATGCGACTGAAGAACTCGCCATCTTGCATACCGATGCGCAGCGCCCAGGCAGCCCCGCGGGAGAGACCCCCAATCGCGCGCGAGTCGCGTTCCGGCAGGGTCTGGTAGCGCGCGTCCACGTAAGGGATAAGATAATTGGCGAAGAAACGCGCGTTATAGCTGGATGGGTAGGTGGAGATGTTCGGGATGCGCGGCAGGATCACGATGAAAGGCGGGATTTTTTCCGCGGCGATCAGCGCGTCCATTGCGGCAGCCAGACCCAGGTTTTTCCATTGGTTTTCGTCAAAGTTCAGGCCGTGCAGCAGGTACAGCGCAGGGTAGCGCTGGTCGGGGTTTTGCCCGTAACCCGGCGGAAGGTATGCCCAGAACGGCAGCGCTTCCTCGAGCGTCTCCCCGGATATCTGGTCGGAGACTATCCAGCCGCGCGTGTAAGAAAGCGTTGGGAGAAGTGAAGTGGGGGATGGTGCGGCTGTGGGCGTGGGCTCGGGGGACGGCGTGTTTGCGGAGAAGTGGACGGTTGGCTCGGGCAGTGGGGCAGCGGTGGGCAAGGAGAG
>CAZPWL010000042.1:7454-13679 GCA_964590535.1 uncultured Anaerolineaceae bacterium | reverse complement strand
TACGACAGCACCCTGCCGGTGACCATGGACGACATGATCCGGCACAGCGCGGCGGTGCGGCGCGGCGCGCCAAATACCTGGGTAGTGGGGGACATGCCCTACATGAGCTACCAGCCTTCAAATGAAGCCGCGGTGCGGAACGCCGGGCGCTTCATGGCGGAAGCCGGCTGTGACTCCATCAAGCTGGAAGGCGGCTCAGCGGTATGCGACCGCCTACACGCGATTGTGGACGCGGGCATTCCTGCCATCGGGCACCTGGGCCTCACCCCACAAAGCGTCAGCTCCTTGGGCGGTTTCCGGCTGCAGGGCAAGAGCGCGGCGGCTGCCAAAAAAATCCTGGATGACGCCAAAGCGCTGGAAGAAGCTGGCGCGTTCATGATTCTGCTGGAGCTGGTGCCGGACCGGCTGTGCAAGCTGGTGATGGAGCGGGCGAAAAACTGCCTGATTATGTCGCTTGGCTCTGGTCTGGACGCGCACGGGCAGCTCCTGATTTACCACGATGCCTTTGCGCTGTATCCAAAGTTTAAGCCGCGCATGGCAAAAGTGTTTGCTGATGCCGGATCTGTCATTCGTCAGGGTTTGGAGGCTTACGTTAAGGAGGTCTCGGAAAAGAGCTTCCCCGCGCCCGAGAATTGGTTTGGCATGACTGACGATGAGTACAACGAATTGCTGAACATGCTTTAGGAGAACCGACATGAGCGATTTGCGCGAAACCCTGAAAATCCCAACCAGCAATCTGGAAGCTGTCAACAGCGTGCTGTTGGACCCGAACAGCCGCGTCATCAATTCATTTTTGGAGGTGGTGGCGCGTTACGGCACCCCGGAGGAAATCAACCGGAAGCACCGCGAATCCCGCAGGATGGAAGCCCTGTTTGATAAGGTTCGGCAGAAGGCGCCGCATTACCTGGAAGACCTGTACTGGCTGATTGACCAACGCAGCCGCGGCTCTTTCGTTCGCCTGGCGGATTACCGCAAAGCCGTTCTGGGGGAGGATTACGATCCGGACTGCATCAACGAGGAGTGCGCGGTCACGCTGGAAGTCTCCGCGCTGCAGTACTTCCCCTGGGTCCGCCCGATGCTGGAGCAAGCCATTGCCAACCAGACCCTGGTGCCCGGGCGCTTCATTGCCGTGCGGAAAATGAAGGAATCGGAAGCGGATGGCGACCTGCCGGCTATCGTAGCCGCGCTGGATATCATCGGGGCTTCTTTTGTGGAGACGCTGGATACCAAAGGCACCGACGGCTCCAACCCGCACTTGGGCGGCCCGGCAACCATCACCGGCTATTTCGGCGGCATCGGCCAGCCCAACGAGCACGCCTTGCGTTGGTTGGATGAATTCCTGTACTACTACACCAATTACGGCGTCCAGCACGTCCTGAACTTTAACGCCGGCACAATTTTGCTCGGGTTCATGCTCTACCGTCTGGGCGTGGATATCCAGTTTAAGATTTCAGTCTTTTTTGGCGCGGATAACCCCTATTCTGCTTTCTGGATTATGACAATGGCGAAGTTGTTCAGCCGTCCAGACGGCACTTCGCCGCTGATTGGCTTTAACTGGTCCAACTCCATTGATAACGAGACGCTGGAACTGAGCTCGGAATTTCGCAAGACGCTGGGCTTTGAGCGCGTCATCCGCTTTGAGCACCACATTACCGAAACCCACAAGAGCATTGTCATTCAGCCTTATAACCGCCGGCAGGAACTGCTGGAGGTAGCGGCGCGGGTGCCTAATATTGCCGCGAAACATGAAGGTGCTGACCCCGAAATTGACGCGGCTCGCGAACACCCTTCGGATATCCTGGATTATTTCCGGGATAAAAGCGAGGTCATCGCCAGCGGCGATTGGGAGCATTTGCAGCTGAACTTTATGGACAAAGTGGCTGCCTGCAATACCACCGCGCGGGCGCTGACTGAACACAAGCTTGGCTTTGTGGCCGCGCGCAATCTGCACCTCTGAGACACACACCCTGGCAGAGCCGGAGAAATTGAGAAACAGACGCAGCAGGCCTGGCCTGCTGCGTCTGTGTATTAGCAATGGTAAGTCGTTATCCGCGGGAAACGAGCGGATTAACACCGCGAGTTAACGCGGAGAGCCTCTGAGAAGCTTACTTATTCTTGTCCTTCCAGTACTCGTCTGCTTCTTTTTCCAGCTTATCCAGGCGGGTGTAGTAGTCCGGGAATTCGGTCAGGTGAGCCAGGGCGATTTTGGCTGTCGTCAGTGGGTCATCGTCGGTGACGTTTGTGAGCGCGTCACGCTTCCCGTGTTCCAGCTCTACGTTAACACCCATGGTAAATTGCTCCACATCAAAATGGGTCCAATCCACGCCCAACTGCTCTGCCAAGGCTTTTGCTTCTTCCTGCGAAAATTGTTTCTTCTGTGACATAGCGTTCTGCTCCTTCACTCTGTTTGTGTAGCAATTGTAGCCCAAGGCAGGCGGGCATCACAGAGGGCATCTTTAGAAAAGCCGACAATTTATTCGCCGATGTAGAGAATATCGCTGGTACCGCGCTCGCCATACTTTCCGCTGGGTTGGTTCACCACTCTCCCCATAAAAACCATCGTGGAGGAGCCCCCGCCGTCCAGATTGTAAGCTTCGGTGCAGCCCAGGTCCTGGAAAAGGTCAGCCAATTCAGTCAGGGTCATCCCACGGCTGTAGCCCCGGTCGCGCCCGTCCACCACCACAAAGACGAAATGGTTTGGGGCGATCATCCCGACCGCGGTGCGGGGTTGGGCGCCTTGGATGGAATGGTTCCCAAAATTGTGGTCCACTTCTACGCTCTCCAAGCCGGCGGCGATTAATCCGTCACACAACAGCGCCGGGCCAAATGAAAGGGTGTTCGCAACCCCGCTTGCCAACAGAGTTTTGGCGTCGGTGCTGGTTTCGTCATACACCTGCATGCTCCCGTCCGTGTAAAAGGCCAGCCCCACACGCGCGGGCTCATCCCGGTATATCACTCCATTCCGAATGAGGATACCGTTCTCGCGGAAGCCGTAGTAGTCCCCATTAATCGCGAATACGGCGTTATTGGCGGCAGCGATTTCTGAGGTGGCCGCGATGATATTGGTACCGAACTTATTCTCGGCGAACGCGCTGAGGATACCTGCTCCGTTCTTCAGGATGACATCCGCCACGAAATAGGTGATGGTATCCGCGCCTGAGCCTGTGCTAAGCTGGGCGATGGTAATGTCGCTTGTCTGGCTGTGATAACTCCAGTCATCCGCTGTGAATTGTGTTTCCATCACCAGAGCCGCTGCAGCGCTTTCCGCGCTGGCTGTTGTGTCCATTGAAAGCTGTGCTGCGGTGGTCGCTGTTGGCAAAACTATACTGGCGGATGCGTTTACATCCATAATTTCTACGTGGCGGATCAGGTAGCGGTCTGCTGCCGCAAACGCGGTGGCTGCCAGGATGATCGTGAGCGCCGCGGGAATCAACCTTTTGAGTTTCAGTTTCATGTTCAATTTCCTTTCAGTCGGCCTGCCATACGCTTGGCAGGCTTAATGTCAGTCTACCTTCCCGAACGAAAGCGTGGTATAAATGCGGTTTATTGCCGCCGCCCGAGCGGTTTTTTTACTGCTTATACGGGTTTTATACGCGGGAGAAGGGAGAAGCTCCTATACTCCCAAAAGAAGCGGAAAGGCGGTTAAGGGTAAAAATGATTGGATTATTAGGTTCACATTTCGTGAAAGGGTTTTGGATGTACCTCTTGTTCGCGCTTTCCGCCCTGGTGGAGGGACCGCTGACTATCCTTACTGGCGGGGCGGGCATCGCGCAAGGGCTCTTGCAACCGCTTCCCATTTACCTCGCCGTTGTCGCGGGCAACCTGGTAGGGGATATTGGCTGGTACAGCCTGGGCAGGTTTGCCAAACCAGAGTGGGTTAATAAAATCGCGCCAAAGATGGGCATCAGCACGGAGAAGGTCAACGGGCTGCGAGAAATTGTGCGCAAACACACCAGTAAGTTGGTTTTCCTGGCAAAATTCAGCGCGGGTCTGCCGATTCCTACACTGATAGCCGTGGGTCTTAGCCGGGTACCCAAACGCCAATGGGCGGCTGCTTGCATCGCCGGGGAGCTGCTTAAGTCGGCGGTTATCATGCTGGCGGGTTACCTTTTCAGCGCGGTAATCAAGACTGCCTCTGGTACAATGCAAGCGGTTATCTGGTGCGTCACCGGCGCCTTGCTCGTGGCGGGTCTCATCTGGTATCGGCGCCGCAAGAATACCCAGGCATAGACGCAGGAAGCGTAAAAAGGACGCAAGAATGGCACTGAATCAAACCCCTCCAAAAATTCTGGCAATTATCCCGGCCTATAACGAAGCGGCCCGCCTGGGTCCTGTGGCAGCCGCGGCAGCCGCGTACTTGCCGGTGTTGGTGGTGGATGACGGCTCCCGTGATGAAACTGCAAATATCGGCAGGCAAGCCGGCGCGGAAGTGTTGGCGCAGACGCCCAATCAGGGCAAGGGCGCCGCGCTGCGCGCGGGCTTCCGCTGGGCGCTTGCGCAGGGATATGACGCGGTCATTACCCTGGACGCGGACGGGCAGCACGACCCGGCTGAAATACCTTTGTTTAAGCAGGCATTCTCAAAGGGCGGCGCGGACCTGATCATCGGCAGGCGGGATTTTTCACGCATGCCTTTTGTTCGGCGGCTCAGTAATACGCTCGGAACGCGCTTATTCTCCTGGGCGCTCGGGCAGCCTGTGGCGGATAACCAGAGCGGATACCGCCTGATCAGCCGCAGGCTGATGGAAACGAGCCTGAACTGCGCGGAGCAGGGCTTCGCGTTTGAGGTGGAAATGATCGTGGAGTGCGTCCGGAATGCTTTCCAGCTTGCCTGGGTTCCCATCCAGACGATTTACGCCGGCGAGGGCAGCCACATCAACCCCCTAAGGCATGCCGCGGAGTTTGTGCGGGTTTCATTCCAAACACGCCGGAGACTGCGCCCAACCGGGCAGCCGGGCAAGCCCGCCTGAAGCGCAAAGCAAACCCTCCGCGGAAAACCCGGCTCAGACTGCCGCGACTGACTTGTTTCCCAA
Organism: uncultured Anaerolineaceae bacterium; assembly: GCA_964590535.1. Classification (GTDB taxonomy): domain Bacteria; phylum Chloroflexota; class Anaerolineae; order Anaerolineales; family Anaerolineaceae; genus Mesolinea. Next base: position 8,647 of record CAZPWL010000042.1, on the reverse strand, counting down.
TATAAAAAACGCTATCGTGCTTTAAGAAACGCCCACAGTCCTTTGAAGAACTTCCCATTCATCATCTGTACGAGCGCCAAAAGCTTCTCCCGGCTGATTCCGCCGCCCTTCATCAGAGTCGTGCGCAGGGGCATTTCCTGCAGCGTGGCGTCCATCAGTTTGCCGGTTGGGGTGTCTTTGTCTGGCCCGACCATTTTCTGCATGCCCTTTTCAAACGCGCGAAACAGGTATGCCCCCACGAGCGTTCCCTTCATATCCGCCAGGGGGGTGTTCAGGCTAAACTGACCCTTTTTGTCTGGAAGGTTAGGCGGGAGGGGGCTGCCCAGCAGGGTTTCAAAACTCTCGCGCGGAAAGCCCGCAGCCTGGCTGGGGTGGTAATAAGCATCCACGCGGTCGGTTTTTAGTGAAGTCGGGGCTGGTTTACCGGGCAGTTGGATTAGCTCCCGAAGGCGGATATCCCGCGAGGAAGCGCCGATGAGAATCTCGAATTCACCCGCTTCATTCACCCACTGCCGGCTGTCCGCGTCGTAAAAGGCGAAAGCGCGCGGGTCCAGCTCAATTTCAAGTTCTCGTTCTTCGTCGGGTTGAAGGTCTACCTTCAGAAAACCTTTCAGCTCCTTCTCCGGGCGAAATACCGATGATTCCAAGTCCCGTACGTAAAGCTGGACTGTTTCCATGCCTGCGCGGCTGCCGCTGTTTTTCAGGCTGAATCCTGCGACGAGGCACTCTCCGACGCTGTGCAGCCTCAAATTGTTGTACTCAAAAATGGTGTAGCTAAGACCGTGACCGAAGGGGTAGAGCACCTGCGCGCCGACGGAATCATAGTAACGGTAGCCGACGTAGATGCTCTCTCGGTATTCCACCGTCTGCGGACCGCCGGGGTAGGGCAAGGCTGGCGTGTCCTCCAGCCTGAGGGGGAATGTTTCGGCGAGTTTTCCACTGGGGTTCACACGGCCGGTCAGGATATCCGCCACCGCGCCAGCGCCGGCCTGCCCGCCCAGGTAGGCCTCCAGCACGGCGGGGGCGGAAGCCAGCCAGGGCATTTCCACCGGAGAACCATTGCAGAGGACCACCACGCAGCGCGGGTGGGCGGCGCACACGGTTGTAATTAGCGCGTTGTGACCAGTGGGCAGGCGCATGTGCTGCCGGTCCAGGCCTTCCACTTCGTCCAGGTCGGTCAGGCCGGCGCACAG
>CAZPWL010000042.1:1571-7354 GCA_964590535.1 uncultured Anaerolineaceae bacterium | reverse complement strand
TCCAGGTCTCCGGAGCGGACGGCGGCGATGAGCTTTTCGGTGTTGCCGTTTTCCACGCCCGGCATCTCCAGATCAGTGCCCGCGCGAACAGCCTGTGTGACCTCGTTCATCGCGCCCCAATCGGTGACAACCAGCCCCTCAAAGCCCCATTCCTCCCTGAGAATCTTGGTGAGCAACGCTTTATTCTCGCAGGCATAGGTGCCGTTCAGGCGGTTATAGGAACACATAACAGTCCAGGGCTGCGCCCCCTTTACTGCGTGTTCAAAGCCGGCCAGATAAAGCTCGCGCATCGCGCGTTCGTCCACCACGGAGTTGGTGGTCATACGGCGGGTTTCCTGGTTGTTCAACGCGAAATGCTTTAGCGATGCGCCGACCCCCAGGGATTGCACGCCGCGGATGTGACTTTTGGCAATTTCACCGGTGAGGAAGGGGTCCTCGGAGAAGTATTCGAAATTCCGCCCACACAGAGGGGAACGTTTGATATTGGCTCCGGGTCCCAGAATGACGCTGACCCCTTCCTGCAGGCATTCTTCCGCCAGCGCCTGACCAACCTGGAAGACCAGGTCGCGGTTCCAGGTGGCAGCCAGCGCGGAAGCGGTCGGGAAGCAGGTGGCGGGCACGCTCTGGTTAAGTCCCACATGGTCCGCCGAGCCGACTTGCTTGCGCAGACCGTGGGATCCATCAGTCATCATGATGGCAGGGATTCCGAGTCGCTCCAGCGCTTTCAGGAACCAGAAATTCTGCCCTGAACAGAGCGCGGCCTTTTCGTCGAGGCTCATCTGGCGGATAAGGTCTGGGATAGGCTGCATGGGTGTCATCCTTGTGTCCGTGAAATTTGTGTAATTATAAGGGAGACCAGCCGGGAAAATTTAAAAACTTGCAGTGTACTCAGAAACTATACCCATCCCTCTGCTGTAAGATAATGCGCTTGCCGATAAATCAACCTACCCTAAAGCAGGCGGGGAATATTATCGTAATTGGTGAGTTGCTGCGATCTTGCGCGCCTGCAACCCAGGGTTCTGTCGCGTGCGCTGGTCAAGTGAGAACACATGGCCTGGACAGTTTTTTCGTAATTCCTGGATTTCAGATAAGTTGGGAATTACATATCTTCGCGCACTGGCACGTCACATGAGCGCGATTGCCCAACAGATGTCCCGGGGTTAACGCGATTAATCCATGGCTACCCTCCATTATCGCGACAAGGTTCTTATTTTTGCGATCTTGGAGCAGAATTATCGGGAGCTTATGCGGCAGTTCTTGCTTACACCCGCAGCAGGCCGCGAAATCCGCGTACGCCGTAGTAAGACTCCGCGCCGTTGTGATAGAAAAAGACCCGCCCGTAGCGCCGGTCGCCAAAGAGCGCGCCGCCCAACTTGCGCACGCCCTCCGGGGTGAGGATCCAACTGGAGGTCTTCAAGTCAAATTCGCCCAGGGTTTGCAGCGAGCGGTATTCCTCTTCGTTCAGCAGGGTAATGCCCATCCAGGCTGCCATCTCCAGCGCGGAGCCGGCGGGTTTGGCGCTTTTACGGGCATCCAGAGCGGCGCGGTCGTAGCACAAGTTTCTGCGCCCGACCGGGGTTTCCGCGCAGCAGTCCGCGAAGATGATTTCCCCGCTGTCAGCGTCTTTGCCAACTGCGTCCGGTTCGCCGCCGCTGGCTTCCATCGCCTGCAGCGACCAAAGTTTGCCGGGATTGTGCTCCAGCCTGGCCCGTACTTCCGACCAGACCAGCCCGGGGTGGCGGCGCGGGTTCTGTTCAAAGCGCGCCTGCAGAATTCGCAGAAGCACGGCAGCGCTTTCTGGCTCAAGGTTGGGTGCGTGCGTCTCATTTGTGTTCATACCGTAATCCTATCCCTGCAAGACCGCGGAGTCAAAAACCGGGCAGCGGAAATATTGTACAAAAGGCTTTGTTGACGGGAGCGCGCGTAAATTCTGAGAGAAGCAGGGCGGCAGCACACGCAGTCTTTTCAGGCAGCTTTTCTTGCGAATTGGCGGCTTGGATGTATAATTCTGTTCCTGAAAACAACAAGCGCACTCCAGCGGACAGGCCGGGGATTTCTGTCCAAAAAAACAAGATCCCACAAAACCAGAATTTCAACACACCAACCGAAAACTCATACCCCCAAGAAGGCAGCTGGTTACTTATGCAGTCTATCGCTCCAATGAATAATAACAATCTCACCCAGAACGGCGGTTCAACGATATTGAAAAACCGTTGGTTCTACCTCGGCCTTATCGTTCTCATCACCAGCATTGTGCTTGTTTTTACGCTGGATATGAAGCTGTATACGATTTCGTTGATTTCCGGTCTGCTTGGGATTGCCCTGGCGGCGTATTTTATCCTGCGGATCACCCTGCGCCCGGTCACAACGCCTGAAATGGTGGATGTGGCGGCAGATATCCGCAGCGGCGCGCAAACTTATTTACGCAGGCAGATAAAAACAATCCTGGTCGTCACGCCCTTCTTTGCTTTGCTGCTGTACTGGATCCTGGACTGGAAAGCCGCCATTACAGCGGTCTTTGGCGTGTTGACCTCGCTGCTGGCATCCTACATTGGGATGAGCGTGAGCGTGCGCACCAACCTGCAAACCGCGGATATCGCCCGGGAAGGCAAAAAAGAGCCTTTCCGCACCGCGTTGTTTGGCGGCTCCGTGATGGGCTTGTGCATCACCGGCTTAAGCCTGATTGTTCTCTCGGTCCTTTTTAGCATCTTCCGCGACCCGAACGCGCTGATTGGCTTTGCCTTTGGCGGCGGGCTGGCGGCGCTCTTTGCCCAGATTGGCGGCGGGATTTTCACCAAATCCGCGGATATTGGCGCGGACCTGGTCGGCAAGATTGAAGAGAACATCCCCGAAGATGACCCCCGCAACGCGGCGGTCATCGCGGACCTGGTGGGCGATAACGTGGGCGACTGTGCCGGACGCGGCGCGGACCTGTTCCAGACCTTCAGCGACGACCTGGTGACCGGGTCTATCGTGGCGGTGGCAATGGCATCCATCTACGGACCCACCGCAATCTTTTTCCCGTTCCTGCTGCAGAGCGTGGGCGTCTTTGCTTCGGCTGCCGGCATTTTTGCCAGCCGCGAGTGGAAGCCGGGCATGAGCCCATCGACCCAGTTTAACGTTGGGCTTTTTGTCAGCTCCGTGCTAAGCATCATCGGCGCGCTGGGCATGTCCCTCCTGCTGCTGGATGATTGGATTATTGGAATCGCCGCGACATTGGGCGTGCTGATTACCACTGTTGCTTCGCTCAGCACGCGCTATTATGCTGGCATGGAAGGCAAACCCGTGCGCAACATCGCCAAGGCTTCCAACCGCGGCGCTGCCTTGAACCTCATCACCGGCATTGCGTACGGTCTGCAAAGCCCGGTTCTGCCGGTGATTGTTCTGATGGGCGTGGTAGTTGGGGTGTACACGCTTTCGGGAAACAGCCTGCTGGCGCTGGTGGCGGTCAATATCGGCACCGATTTGCTGATTACTTTCATCATGGCTGCCGACGCGTTTGGCCCGATTGTGGATAACGCGGCCGGCATTGCCAGCATGTCGCACGCGCCCCGCGGTGTGATTGAAAAGCTCTCGCGTTTGGACTCCGTTGGGAACACGATGAAAGCCATCACCAAGGCCTATGCCATGATTTCCGGCACCATCACCGCGTTTGTCATCTTCCTGACATTCTACAAGCTGGCTGGCATCGAAGCGATTGACGTGACCACGCCGTTTAACCTCAGTTTTCTCTTTATCGGCGTGTGTCTGCCCTTCCTGATTTCATCACTGGTCATTGGGTCCACCGCCAAAACCGCCGAATCCATGGTGGACGCTGTGCGCGACCAATTCCAGCAGAACCCGGACATCCTGAAGGGGCTGGCGAAACCGAATTACTCGCAGTGCATCGATATTGCCACCAGCAACGCGCTGCGCGAGATGATTTTGCCCAGCGCGATCAGCATCCTGGTGCCGATTGGGATCGGGTTCGCGTTCGGGATGAACGCGCTGGGGGCGGTGCTGGTCGGCTCGGTGGCCTGCTCGGCGCTGCTGGGTCCCTTCTTTAACAATACCGGGACGGCTTTTGATAACGCCAAGAAGATGATTGAGAATTTGGAGTTTTCGCGCGGGACGTCGGAGCACATTGCCGCGGTGATTGGCGACACGGTTGGGGATTCGCTTAAGGATGTGGCGGGCCCGTCCACGCTGATTTTCATGAAGCTGATTGGCATGGCGTCGCTGCTGATTGTGCCGCTTGTGAAGTAAATCCTGGCCTGGGATGAATGCTTCCCAGCTTGTTATTCCAAAATTAAACGGGTCAGCTCACAAAAACCTGACCCGTTTCTTGTTCTTCTTGCGATATTCATCAAGGAGCGCGCAGTTCAAGGTGCGCACACTGCATAATTAAAACGGGGCCTCCCCAACCAAAATATCAGTTAATTTAAGTACTCGCTTAACTTAAGATCTCCGTAACCCAGCGCGCTCATGTCGTCATTATAGGATTCCATGAAGGTCCCGAAGGCTGCTTTATCATAGTAGTTAGGGAACACTGCTTCAACGGCCAGGTCAAAATCCTTATCTACATACGCGCGGCTCACCCGGGCAAGACCGTTGTAGGCATTGAGCCGCTCCAGAAAGTCGCTTCTATGGCTCTTTCCGAGAGTGTTCACGCCGTACATTGCCTTAGCCATAAAACCGAAACCGAAAAGATGAAAGAGAAAATTGGCATGAAGCTGGTGATTTGCTTTAATAATCCCTCCTTCTCTTTGTTCAATTTCATACCCAAGGAATTCCAAATGACTGATGATTTGATCCAATACTGTTGACATGTTTTCTCCCTATTCTGAATCGCCACTCACAGACGTAACGTTGTTCACTACGTTTTCTGTGAGGATTGTTAATGTGAGGTTATTATACTATTCCAAACGCAAGAGTTCATCCAATTTTGCATTTTTCTGTCTGTGGTTTTGGCACATAGTGTGAATCTCCATGTGGTTTATTCTTCCAAAGGACATCAAACCAGGAAACTCTTACGCTTGGATTTCAATACTTGGAACAAACCTCTGAGTTGTTTAAAACTCTTTTCTGGCTCCTGACTCATACTTGGATTTCCTAATCCAGAATAGGATTATGTTGCTGTCTTCAGGCTGTGGAAACTGTAGAATCCCAATAGGATCAAAGCTTTGCTGCTTGTCCTTCATTGAAAAACGGGTCATGCTTTGGAAGCAGATTGGTTTTTTTATTGCCGGAGCCCTGTTCAACCAAACTTCGTGGTTAGCGCTGTCGTGGTGTTCCTTCCAGGGTTTGCAATAATTACAAATACTAACGAAGGTAGATAGCTATTTTTTGCTCTCCCATGAAAATCAGGCGGATATCATCGTTGAATGCGTTAATAAAAACCCCAAAAGCAGTTTTATCGTAAAGATTTGGAAAAACTGCTTCAATCGCCAGGTCCACATCATTTTCGAGATAGGCACGACACACCTGAGGCCTGCTGTTGGAGATGTTGAGCCGTTCAAGAAAATCGCCTCTGAAACTTTTTCCTTGTTCACTTAACTCATAAATTGATTTTGCCAATGTCCCATAACTAAGAACATGCATGAGTATATTGGCGAAAGACTTGTGCTTTGCGACGATTGTTTATTCTTCCCTTACATCAATTTCATAACCGAGGAATTCCAGGTGGTGACAAAGCTGATTCATTATGGTTGCCATAGTTCTCCCTTTTTGATTAACCGCCTATAGACCTGTTCTTGTTCTCAGCATTTGTCTGTGCGATATTGTTGTAAATTTTGTATACCTTG
>CAZPWL010000042.1:0-1561 GCA_964590535.1 uncultured Anaerolineaceae bacterium | reverse complement strand
TATCATACGCCTGGTTTTGATCCATTCGCGCAAGGCAAATAGGCAGCCGGTTGCTCCATCTGAACTCTGACGCCAACCAAAGCGCGATGAAAGCTTCCTGAGAGGCGGCACGATAAGTACGCTCAGGGGCTTTTAAACATGGCTTTAAATCAGGCAGGGATCGTAATCGGGCGCATAAACGCAGAAAGGTTTGCGATTTTCGGGCTTAATTAATCTTTGTTTCGCGCTTCTTAACTTTGTAAGGTGACTGACATATGATGTAAACATGAATTTCCGTTGTAAATTTTTCATCGGTGTGGGGTAAGATTGGGTAACAAAGGGGGTGGCTAATCCGGAATGATACTGAGCAAAACGACGAGGAGACACCCCTTATGAAACCAACCAAACAAGCAAGGGAAATGAGCGTCCGGGAGTTGGCCGCCTACATTGATCAATCCGTGCTAAAACCCGAGTTCACCCAAACGGAGATTCGCAAATACATCCAGGAAGGCGTTGATTTTGGCTGCGCGACGGTGTGCATCAACCCAGCCTCTCTGGATATTGCCTCTGAAGTGACCCGCGGAACGGATACGAAAATTTGCGTGGTGTGCGATTTTCCTTTCGGCCTCTCCACCACGCGCTCCAGGGTGATGCAGGCTGAGGAGTACTGCCGGCGCGGCGATGTGGCGGAGCTGGATGTGGTCGCGAATTACGGCTGGGTTCGAAGCGGGATGTTTGCCGAGGTGGAAGCCGATATTCGCGCGGTGACTGAGGTGTGCCATGCCCGCGGTGTGCAGGTGAAAGTTATCTTCGAGACCGACGCCTTGACGCTTGACGAGGTACGCAAGGCTTGCCAGGTGGGCATTGCCGCTGGAGCGGATTTCTTGAAGACCTCCACGGGCTTTTTTACTGGCGGGAAGAGCGATGGAGCGACCCGCGAGGTGATCGCGCTGATGATGGAGACCGCGCGGGGACGCTGCAAGATCAAAGGCTCCGGCGGCATCCGGGACCAGCAGCATTTCTTTGAGCTGATTGACATGGGCATCGACCGGATGGGCATCGGCTACCGCTCCACGCCGGTGGTGCTGGGGGTAAGCGCGGATGAGGCGAAGAGGCTGAGCGCCTTGAATTAAAGCTGGTTGGAAGAGAATATTTCGCCGTAAGTTATTGGGCTACCCCAAACACTCTAGGATTTGATACAGAACTTTTGGCTAGAAATAATATAGTTCTTGATACCAGCGAGCCCATTCAGATAAAGTCGGATCATTTATCTCTTTGGCGCGGTTTATCAATTTTTCCGATGAAAACGCAAAGAACCGGTCGTTGTAACCAATCAATTTTTGAAATTCATCAATGGATGGCTGTAAGGAATCATTCCGAGGATGATACACCACCGAAAAATATACTTTCTTGTAAGGCCATTTGGGAGAGGGCGATGTTTCAAGGCTTGTGGCAAGCAGCTGATTTCGCCACAATTGATTCATGCCACCTTTGAATGGGCATTCGTCATATTCTCTAATACGGTCAGCATGAAAGGGTGAAGTATCCTGTAATGTAATATCCCAATAACGAAATTTACATT
>CAZPWL010000041.1:0-13974 GCA_964590535.1 uncultured Anaerolineaceae bacterium | reverse complement strand
TGGCTGTTGCGATTGTCGGCACCAGGAACGTGACCGCTTATGGAAAGCAGCTGACTAAAGATACCGCCACCTACCTGGCTGCCAACGGAATTACCGTAGTCAGCGGACTGGCGCGGGGTGTGGATGCCATCGCGCATCAGACGGCGGTGGAACAGGGCGGGCGGACACTGGCAGTGCTGGGTTCCGGCGTGGATGTGATTTACCCACCCGAACACCGAGCCCTGGCAGAAAGCATCATCGCGCACGGCGCGGTCATCAGCGACTATCCGCCCGGAACGCAGCCGGACGGGGTTAATTTCCCTCCGCGCAACCGGATTATCTCCGGGCTTTCACGCGGCACCGTCGTGATTGAGGCCGGGGAGAAAAGTGGAGCGCTGATTACAGCCAAGTTCAGCATTGACCAAGGTAGAGATGTGTTTGCCGCGCCCGGTTCCGTCCTTTCTCCCATGAGCAGGGGCACGAACAACTTGCTGGCTGCCGGCGCGGTACCGCTCACCAGCCCGACGGTTATCTTAAAGCACTTGAATATTCTGCAAAGCCGCCCAACACCTTCGCAAGCGCAGCCCGTCCTGGACTTTGAAGAAGCACGCATTTTACGTGCGCTGGGACAGGATTCCCTGCACATTGATGACCTGTGCGGCAAGCTGGGCGCGAGCGTGGAGAAGTTGACCGCGCAGCTGACCATGATGGAATTGAAGGGGCTCGTGGTGCGCGCAAAGGGCATGGAATATGCCGCGAGGCAGACCTGGAAGCTGGATTGACACCTCTCACGGAAAATTCCAGGTAATACCACTGCGCTTGACAGAAAATTGAATATGGTATTATAGGTGGGCAATTTTCAGGTATTGATTCTCAGGAGCATTCTTTTGGAAGCTTATTGTCTTAAATGTAAAGAAAAACGGGAAATGCTGGATGCTGAAGCTGGTTTCACCGTCACCGCTAAACCGATAACAAAGGGGAAATGCCCTGTTTGCGGCACCACGATGGCCAAGCTTGGTCTGACGGAGGCTCATGCCGGACTCGAAGCGCCGGCGGTTCAAAAGACCCCGAAAACAACAGCGCGGAAAGCAGCCCCGAGGTCTGGTACAGGGAAAAGCGCCGCGAAGACCGGCAAGGCTGATGAAAAGTCCGCGGCTGAAGGCACCCGTAAACCAAAAACGCGGAAAAAAACAGCAAAATCTGGAACCGTTAAGAGCGCTGCTAAGAACCCTAAGAATGGCGAAGGGACAACTTCATTAACGCTTGGAGCCGCGGCCCGAAACCTGGTCATTGTGGAATCCCCCGCGAAAGCCAAAACAATCGGAAAATACCTGGGTCCTAAGTACCATGTCGTGGCTTCTGTCGGACACATTCGTGATTTGCTCAAATCTCAACTGAGTGTGGACGTCGACAATGATTTTGAGCCAAAGTACCGCGTTCCAAACGAAAAGAAAGCGCTCGTCCGGCAAATTTCCACCATAGCTGCTCAAAGCGAAAAAGTGTATCTGGCTACCGACCTTGACCGGGAAGGCGAAGCCATTGCCTGGCACTTGATGGACACCCTGAATATCCCACCTGAAAGAACTGAGCGGGTTGTTTTCCATGAGATTACCAAGGACGCTATTGCCAAAGCTTTCGCGCACCCACGCGAAGTGCACATGGACCTGGTAAACGCTCAGCAAGCCCGGCGGATCCTGGACCGTTTGGTCGGTTACGGCGTCAGTCCAATTTTGTGGAAAAAAGTACGCGGAGGTCTGACTGCCGGGCGGGTCCAATCCGTCGCGTTGCGGTTGGTTGTGGAACGCGAGCGGGAAATCGAGGCCTTTGTCCCGGTGGAGTATTGGCTGATTTCAGCAGTTTTTACCCCACAAGGCAGCGCCAGAAGCTATCACGCCAAACTTGCCAAGATGAACGACGCGGATCCAGTGCTTCCAGATGAAGCGACCACTTTGGAAGTGGTAAAAGACCTGCGCAAAGCCAATTACAAACTGGATTCGCTCAAGACTGCACAGAAGAATCTTTTTCCAAGCGCGCCGTTTATTACCAGCACGCTCCAACAAGATGCCTCTCGCCGGTTGAATTTCCCGTCGAAAAAGACGATGATGATTGCCCAGCAGCTCTACGAAGGTCTCGATATTGGGAATGGCGGTGAAACGGGTTTAATTACCTATATGCGCACGGATTCGGTGCACGTTGCTCCACAGGCTGTCCAGGAAGCGCGCGCGTATATCCTGAAGAAGTACGGTGAGAGTTTCTTACCAGAGAAAGCCCCATTTTATAAAACCAGAGCGGCCTCCGCGCAGGAAGCGCATGAAGCAATTCGGCCGACTTCCGCTCTGCGCGAGCCTGCTTTAATCAAAGACTACCTGAGCTCGGACCAATACAAGCTTTACAACCTGATCTGGCAGCGATTTGTCGCTTCACAAATGACCCCTGCGGTTCAGGAAATTACCACTGCTGAAGTACTGGGCAAGAGCTCCTATAATACTTACTTATTCCGTGCTTCCCACAGCAGGATAATTTTCAAGGGATACCAAGTCCTGTATCAGGCAGCCCGCAGCGAAGACCAAGCGGAAGAAGAAGAAGACGGCGAACTTCCAATCTCAGATTTGATTCCGGGTCAGAAACAGAATCTTAATGATTTGGATTACACCCAGCATTTTACGCAGCCGCCACCGCGTTACACCGAAGCTTCGCTAATTAAAGTGCTGGAAGAAAATAAAATCGGACGTCCCTCCACGTATTCACCCATCATTTCAACCATTCTGGCGCGCGGTTATGTAACCACCGAGAAGAAAAGCCTTATTCCGACCGAAACCGGATTTCTTGTAAATGACCTTGTGGTCGAATTCTTCCCTTCTATCGTGGATCTTGGGTTTACCTCCAAAATGGAAGACGAATTGGATAAAATCGCCGATGGCAAACTGAATTGGGTGAATGTCATGCGCGAGTTCTACCAACCCTTCGAAGCCAGCCTGAGATTCGCAAGCGAAAACATGCCGGAGAAGCGCATCGAGCCCGAGAAGCTGGGCAGACCCTGCCCGCTGTGCGGTAGTGAACTGGTCTTGCGCAATGGGAAGTATGGCAAATTTGTCAGCTGCAGCGCTTACCCAAAATGTCGTTACACCGAAAACCATCTTGAACGCATTGGAGTAGTTTGCCCAACCTGTAAGGAAGGTGATGTGGTCCGCAAACGCACGCGCAAAGGACGCGTCTTCTACGGCTGCTCCCGATATCCTGATTGCGACTTTACATCCTGGGACGAGCCGCTGAAGCAAAGTTGTCCACAGTGCGGGGGAGTGTTGGTCGCGAAGAACAAACACCACGCGCGCTGCCTGGCTTGTTCGGAAGTTTTCACGCTGGAAGCCCTCAGTTCTGAACCTCACTAAACTGGTATAAATCCTGCACCTCAGTTGATAGCGCAATCTAATTGACTGTGAGGTGCAGGAATATGGAAAACATTATCGAATTGTTGAAGCAGAAGCTCAGCATCCCGAGAAACATGGCAATAGCCGCGGGAGTTGTGGGCATTTTGCTTGGTTTGCTCATAGGGTGGGTTATACTGCCGGTGCAGTGGACGGATACCAACGCGGAAACCATGCGCGCCGATTTACAGGTGGATTACCTGCGCATGGCGATTACCAACTACAACCTGACATTCGACCAGGCTAAAGCTAAGCAGCTTTATGCTGAATTGGGCAACAGCGCGGGCTCGACCTTAACCATGGTCCAGGAAGACCCGCAGTTCCTGAACGCAGACCAGATTAACCGCTTTATCACGGCTGTTCAGGCAGAACCTGCCGCAGTTGTCCCGCCTGATGAGAATTCGGAACAGGCTCAGATTCCAACCGAGAGCGTGGAAACAAGCAGCCCGCTAAAGATAGGACTTATTCTGCTGGGTCTTTTGGTAATCGGTGCAGCAGGGGTGTACATGTTCTACCTGCGCCCCCGCATGAAACCCGCTGGAGCCTCGGCACAGCAAGCCAGGCCGGCGGCTGTGCCACAGGCGGTTCCCCGAGCGACCAGCGCGACAGCGCAAACACAGGGAGTGCAAACCAACGGGAAGACCGCTGCTAATGGGAACGCAACCCAACCCGCGATGACTGCCTATGAAAGCCCCGCTTACCCCCGTCAGAACGGTAAAAGCAGCCAGGGGCTAGAAAAACCGGTCGCGCAATTCATGCCCACCTATATGTTTGGGGATGACCTGTACGACGAATCATTTACATTTGACGCTCCGAACGGCGAATTCTTGGGGGAGTGCGGCGTTAGCATTTCGGAAATAATCGGTGTGGGCGAACCCAAGAAAATTTCAGCTTTTGAGGTATGGTTGTTCGATAAAAATGACATCCAGACCGTTACCAAAGTGCTGATGAGCGAGCATGTGTTCAACGATCCTGTGCTTCGGCAGCGCCTGGAGATGAAGGGCGAGCCCATTCTGGCTGAAGCCGGGAAATTATTTGAGCTGCGGACAGCCAGCCTGCGGATGGAAGCCCGGATCGTGGACCTCACTTACGGTGATCTGCCCCTTCCTCCGCAAAGTTACTTCCAACGCGCGACGATTGAACTGGCGGTCTACCGCATCTAGTCGCAATAGATTACAAAAAAAGCTGAGGCGAGAAATCGCCTCAGCTTTTTTATTGTTGGTTATCTTTACTCAATTTTGATAATTGTGAATTCAAGGTCGCCGCCGGGGGTTTTCACCTTTACCTTATCACCAGGGCGTTTATCCATCAGCGCGGAACCAATTGGCGATTCATACGAAATCTTTCCAAGCATAGTGTTTACTTCGCTGATACCAACCAGTTCAAACACCTCTTCGGGCTCATCGCCTTCGCGCACGGTAACTTTGTGACCGATTTGCACTTTATCGCTGCGGACGTTGTCCTCGTCCACCACTTGCGCGTTCGAAAGGATGGTCTCGATTTCCTGAATTCTACCTTCCAGAAAACCCTGATCCTCCTTCGCGGTAATGTAATCCGCATTTTCGGAAAGGTCGCCCATTTCAATAGCGCTCTTAAGCCGACGCGAAATGTCCATGCGGCGAGGACCTTTCAATTCCGCCAGTTCTTCCTCAAGCTTAGATTTTCCTGATTTTGTGATGATTAATTGATTCTTCATTAAAATGTATTTCTGCTTTCTAAGGTAGTACGTCTGCGTCAAATAGACGTTTGTATTCGTCAATGGCAAAGCGGTCGGTCATGCCGGCGATGTAATCGCAGATGGTTCTTTCCAGTCCGCGCTCCGGTACCAGTTCCTGGATTCCAGGTGGGAGCGCGGCTGGCGTTTTCTGATAAATTCCAAAAAGTTCCGCGACAATTTTTTCCGCTTTGGCGGACATGCGCACCACGCGGTAATGCCGGTAAAGATTTGCAAAAAGGAAATCTTTCAGTTCCCGATTACGGCGGTACATGTCCTCACTGAAGCCGACCACATTATACGGCAGTTTCTGAACTTCCAGCGCGGATTTGACATTACTCTTCCGCAAGTAGCGGTCAATCGATTGGATCAGGTCGGTGACTTCAAAATTTATCAGCCGTCGGATAATCTGATGGCGCGAAAGCTCATCCAGCGTTTCCGTTTTACGCCTGCCGATACTCTCGTTGACTATCTCCCAGATGGCGATGCCATCCAGTTGGGCGGGGGTGATCATACCTGAGCGTAAGCCGTCATCCAGGTCGTGAGAAGTGTAGGCTAGCTCGTCCGCAACGTTCGCGATTTGTGCCTCCAGGTGCCCGCGCAGTTCCGGGGCGTACTCCTTTGCGTCCGCGATGTCGTAATCGGTTTCGTGTTTTACCATGCCTTCCACAACCTCCCAGCTCAAGTTTAGGCCAGGAAAGTCCGGATACCGATTTTCGAGCGCGGTGACAATGCGCACGGAATGTTGATTATGGTTGAATCCGCCGTAATCCCTCATCAGTCGCGCGAGCGCGGCTTCCCCGGAATGTCCGAAAGGCGGGTGCCCAAGGTCGTGCGCCAGGCAAATGGTTTCGACCAGGTCTTCGTTAGCACCCAAGGAACGCGCGACCGAACGTCCGATCTGGGCGACTTCGAGTGAGTGCGTCAGACGCGTGCGATAATAATCGCCTTCATGGTTGATAAAGACCTGGGTCTTATACTCCAGCCGCCGGAAGGCGGTCGTGTGCAGAACGCGTTCGCGGTCCCGTTGAAAACGGGTGCGAAAATCCGCTTCTTCTTCCGGGTATACCCGTCCCTTGGAATCCTTGCTGTGTATTGCGTAAGGCGCCAGAGTCTGATTTTCGCATTCTTCCAGCTGTTGCCGGGTGTAAATCATTGCTTGTTTTCCGTTTCTGCGATGGTGCGCGGGTCAATGCCTCAATTATAGCGGTCAATGTGGGAATTCAACGCGAGCTTCCTATACAGTGAGACTTTCAGCCTATTAGCGTGCCGATGGGCTTTCCCTCAAGAATTCTTATCAGGTTGCGCGGGGTTCTGCCGGAGAAAATCACTGCCTGCAGGCCGGGAAGCTCTCTGCACAGCTTTTGCATGAGCTGTACTTTGCTCAGCATTCCCCCGGTGACGTCCAGGCTGGCGGAGCCTTGTAAATAAGCTGCTTTTTCAGCGTCTTTACTGATAAATGATAAAGGTTGCCTATTATGCGGGAAGTCTGAGAAAACCGCTTCTTCTTCGCCTGCCAGGAGAATCCTGCCAGGCTTCAGCGTCAACGCGAGATGATAGAACAGGTCCTCTGTGGATAAGATTGTTCCGCCGATGGCGAGATCAGTGACCACGTCTCCGAATACCAGCGGAATGAGCCCGGCTTGCAGAGCGCTCTTGACCGGCGCCAGTTCCCAGGTGTGGATGGCATGGTTGTCGGTAACCACAGAAGCGGAGGGTGGGAATGCCAATACCGGAAGTTGGGCTTGTTGACAGGCTTCTACCACAATTTGATTTAAACGTCGGGCGCTAGCCCACACGGATTGGTATCCCTGCCAGTCAGCGGCGGAAAACACGCCATCGCGCGTGCCAAACTGCCTGGCAGCATGGTGCCCGAATGAGCCCGAGCCGTGGCCTAACAGCAGCTTCAGGGTTGGGTGTTTTTTGCGAAGGTCTGCGATTTCTTTTATTAAGCTTGTCAACATCGCGGTGTCAGCGCTCTCCGTACGGTCTTTATCCGTGATGAGAGAGCCGCCCAGCTTGATGAACACCAAATCGGGATTGACGTCACCTTCACGCATCAGAGCGCTCCTGCCTCAATACAGTGTGGTAAACGTGCGGCGCGCCAGCCTGCAGCATTGCTTCGCGAACCTGGTCCAGCTGTTCGGACCGTACCAGCGCGAGCATGTGCCCGCCTTTGCCCCCACCGGTCAGCTTGGCTCCTATGGCGCCAGCAGCCCTGGCTGTGGAAATCAGTAAGTCAAGTTCCGGGCAGGATAAATCCAGCAGCGCGAGCAGTTCCTGGTTGGCGTTCAGGGCTTCGCCCAGCGCGGGCAGGTCCCCCCGGGTCAGCGCGTACACGCCTTCCATACTCAGTTGTCCAATATCGTGAATGATTGCACCAATTTTGCCAGGGTTTTGCGCGTAGTCTTGCGCCAGTTGGCTGACAGTTAAAGCGGTCGCTTTTTTTACGCCGCTGTCCGCAATGAGGAAATGCACGTCGTTTAGAGAATGAATAAGCTCAAATCCCTGCGATTTGGCGAATACTATCGGCTGTTCATAAACAACGACCGTGTTGTCAATTCCCGAAGGCGTGCCGTGCATCAAGGTTTCGGATTTGTAAGCCAGCGCATTCAAGCGCTCTGTATCAAGCGGATGCCCAAGAAAGGCGGAAAACGCGCGCATCACAGCCACAGCCAACGCAGCGCTGGCGCCCAAACCGGCTGCTATGGGAATTTCTGTACTGAGGTTCAATTTACAGGTAGGAAGGCATTCGATCCCCAATTCGTAAAGCACCAACCCGAGCGCATTACGAATAAGGTTGTTTTCTGGGAGAGAGGACCAATCGTCGTCCAGGTCCAAATCGCGGGCAAAGATGTGAATTCTTCCGGAAGGAGCGCCAATCCAGGCTTCGACAGCGGCGCGAGCGCGTAGCCCGGAAAACGGGATAGCCAGGGCAGGTTCGCCATAAACGACGGCGTGCTCGCCCAATAATATCAGTTTAGCGCAAGCGCTCGCAGCAACAGCCGGCATTTGTGCTCCTTAAAAAAACAGATAAAGAACAATGACAACAGACAAAGCCCACAACGCGACGGTGATTTTTAGAGGCAGATCATTAAGAAGAACTTCTTCAGGCGAGGAAGCCAGGCTGCTGTTCTGCAGAATCACCATGTAGCGGAAAATTCCATACAGGACGAAGGGTATTGTCAACATCATCGTAGTGTTTGTTCCGTCCGGGTGGGATGAAAACGTGTAGAGGCAGTAAGTGATGAGGATGCCGCTGAGCATGACCACCAGTAAATTGTTGAGCAGCGGTACTGTGTATCCATAAAGCACTTCACGGTGTTCGCCAGCCTGGTCATCGAGCAGTTTGATTTCAGATAGACGCTTGCCAAATCCGAGATAAAGCGCGAGTAGGGTGGTGAGCACAAATAACCAGGGAGAGAAATAATTAACCTTGATTACCAGTACACCGGCAGCCACCCGTAGTACAAAACCGAGGGCGATGACCATCACATCGATCAGTATGATTTTCTTCAGCCACTTAGAGTAGGAGAGCATTAACGCGGTGTAGACCAGGCAAATAATCCCAAAATTCACCGAGAGAGCAAATGCCGCGGGAAAGCTGAGCAGCGCCAGGGTTGCGGCAAAAATGCGCGCATTGCGCAGGCTCAATCTTCCGCTGGCAATCGGGCGGTGCTTCTTTTGGGGGTGTAAACGATCGGCTTCGATGTCGAGAATATCGTTGACTGTGTAGGTCAGCCCTGAAACCAGGCAGAAAAGCAGCACCGCGGCGAGAACCCGCACCAGCGGTTCCACTTGCAGAAGCTGCCGGTCAAAAACCAAACCCGCGAAGATGACCAGGTTCTTTATCCACTGCTTTGGACGCAAGGTTTCAAGATAAGCGCTCACGGGAATTATCTTATCACAAAGCTTTTACCCTCCTCATCATTAGCAAAGCTTTGACAAGCGGATACAATAGAATTATGAAGAGGATACGACTGGACCAGCACTTGGTAAACATCGGGCTCGCGGACACACGCAATCGCGCGCAGCGGGCAATCGAAGAAGGTCTCATCAAGGTGAACGGCACGGTTGCTGTCAAAGCTTCCCAAGCAGTGCAGCCTGATTGCTCCGTGGCGCTGATGGCGCAGCCGGAATTTGTCTCCCGGGCAGGCGCAAAACTTAAAGCAGCGCTCGAAACTTTTAAAGTCAGCCCGCTGGCGAAAGTTTGCGCGGACGTGGGCGCTTCCACCGGCGGGTTTACCGACTGCCTGCTGCAGCGCGGCGCGAACAAAGTTTTTGCTATTGACGTCGGGCAAGACGAACTGCACACCAGTCTGCGCAACCACCCACTGGTGGTGGTCATGGACCGTACCAATGCCCGCCAACTCCGCCATCTGCCAGAAACCCCAGAGTTGGTCACCATTGATGTGTCTTTCATCTCGCTGGACTTCATTCTACCGGCTGTCAAGGAATGGTTTGAGGGCAAACCTGGAGAAGTCATCGCGCTGGTAAAGCCGCAATTTGAAGCCGGGCGGGAAGAAGTGAAAAAACACCGGGGGGTGATCCGGGATAAGCGCGTCCATGCCCAGGTACTGGAGCATATACTGACTCAGGCGCGGGTATTGGGCTACACGCCGGCAGGAATCATCGCCTCGCCCATTACCGGTTCGGACGGAAATACCGAATTTTTGGTCTGGCTGCGGCTCGGCTGCGGCGGTGAGTGCCTGGATACGAACGAGGCAATCGCACGGGTAATCCCCCCTGAAACCGACTGAAGAAATCGAGTATACTCAATGCGCTTATGGAAAAAATCCGCAATTTCTGTATCATCGCGCATGTAGACCACGGTAAATCCACGCTGGCTGATAGGATGTTGCAGCTGACTGGCACTATTTCAGACCGCGATATGACCGAGCAAGTGCTTGATACCATGGATCTGGAGCGGGAAAAAGGGGTGACGATCAAAGCCTCCGCCGTACGGATGGTCTATCACAGCCGTGACAATCAGGAATATGAGTTCAACCTCATCGATACCCCCGGGCATGTTGACTTTAACTACGAAGTCAGCCGCGCGCTGTATGCGTGTGAAGGAGCGGTGCTGGTAGTTGATGCCACCCAGGGTATCGAAGCCCAAACACTTGCCAACCTATACCTTGCCCTGGATGCCAACCTGGTCATTATTCCGGTCATCAACAAAATTGATCTGCCTAGCGCGCAAGTGGACGCGGTCAAAAAAGACCTTAACATTCTCCTAGGAGTAGCTGAGGACGAAATTATTCCCATCAGCGCAAAAACGGGATTGAACGTTGAGCTGGTACTGGAAGCGATTGCGCAAAAAATCCCTCCGCCAACGCGGGATATCGAAGCGCCGTTGCGCGCGCTAATTTTTGACTCCCATTATGATTCTTACAAGGGCGTGATTGCTTATGTTCGCGTCTTTAATGGGCATCTGGCAAGCGGGGATAAAATATTGATGATGGCGAACGGAATTCGTGTTCAGCCAGTCGAAATTGGCATTTTCTCTCCGATTCTTTTCCCGATTGACAAGCTCGAAGCCGGTGACGTAGGCTACGTCGCGACCGGACTCAAGACAGTCTCGGAATGCCGGGTCGGCGATACCATTACCAACGCTGTTCACCCGGCAGCGGTCGCGGTGCCAGGTTACCGCCAGGCAAAACCAATGGTATACGCTGGCGTTTACCCGACCGAAGGCGAAGATTACCCCAATCTTAAGGAGGCGCTTGAAAAGCTCCAGCTAAATGACGCCTCACTGGTTTACGAACCGGAAACGAGCGAAGCCTTGAACTTCGGCTTTCGCTGCGGCTTTTTGGGGCTGTTCCACATGGAAATTATTCAGGAACGGCTGGAACGGGAATACAACCTGGATGTCGTCTTTACCGCGCCTTCGGTTGAATATGAGGTTCAACTTGTCAGTGGAAACACTATCATCGTGGACTCCCCGGCGGATCTTCCGGATGAAGGCTTGATCACCGAAATTCGCGAACCCTGGATGGAACTGAACGTCTTTTCCCCGACCGAATACTACGGCGTGGTAATGGACCTGGTGCGGCGGAAGCGCGGTGTGTATGTCTCAGAGGAATATCCTTCCAGCAATCGCGTCCAGCTATATTTTGAAATCCCGCTTTCAGAGATCATCATAGATTTTTTTGACCTGCTAAAATCCGGCACGCGCGGTTACGCATCGATGGACTACCAGTTCCTGGAATATCGCGCTGGCAGCCTGGTCAAATTGGAATTTCTTCTGAACGAAGAAAAAGTGGACGCGCTCACCGCGATTGTGCACAAGGACGACGCCTATCATAAAGGACAGGCGCTGGTCAGCAAACTGAAAGAAATCATTCCGCAGCAGCTGTTTGTCATCCCGATCCAGGCTTACTCGCAGGGCAGGGTCATCTCCCGCGCGAATGTGAAGGCGATGCGCAAAGACGTTCTGGCGAAATGCTACGGCGGCGACATCACGCGCAAGAAAAAGCTGTTGGAAAAGCAGAAGAAAGGCAAAAAGCGCATGAAGATGGTCGGAAGCGTAGAAATTCCGCAGGAAGCGTTTATGGCAATTTTGAAACTGGAGAACTGATGCCCCAGCAGGATGAACAACGCCGCCCGGCGAATTTTTTACGATGGCTGCTGCCGCTCCTCGTCACCGCAGCGGCAGTTTATTTTGTTGGCAAACAGATTGATTTTTCGCAAGTCGGCAAAGCCTTTTCGCAGATATCCGCGCTAAACCTGTTGCTTGTTTTGGCACTTTTTGGGGTATGCCTGCTTCTGCGCGTTATCTGCTGGTATTTTCTGCTGGAAGGCAAATTCAGCTTCAGTGAGGCATTTTTTGGTATGAATGCCGGATACCTGCTAAACAATGTACTCCCGTTCAAACTGGGGGAGTTCGGGCGCGCGGCACTCTTGGCAGGCAGGGGAAAGTCCGGTTTTCTGCAGGTATTTGCCAGCATCGTCACCGAACGGGTTCTGGATTTCTTTCTCGCCGCTTTTTTCTTCCTGGTCAGCCTTCCGCTGGTCGTGACAAGCACGTCAGTCAAGACCCTGGCAGTGGTTATCCTTGTGCTCACCGTGGTTGGAATGCTTTGTGCCGCGCTGGCTGCCAAGAACAAAGAGCGGATTTCGGAGTACCTCGCTGCGCGCTGGGCAGAAAAGCCGCGCTTATTGGGGATGCTTCCGCGCGCGTTGAGTTTTTTGGAAGGTTTCCAGATTTTGCTGCGGCCGGGGCGTTTCTTGACCGCGCTGTTCTTGCTGGCTGCCAGCTGGGCTTCCGCGATGGCGGAAGTTTGGTTGTTGGCGCGCGCGCTAATCCCACAAAGCCAATGGTGGTGGGGGATTTTTGTCACTTCTGGCAGCGCTTTCGCCAATGCTTTGCCCACCGCGCCGGCAAGTATGGGAGTTTACGAGGCTGCCAATGTGGCCGCTTTCAGTGTTTTGGGCGTCGACCAATCGACCGCGTTGGTAATCGCGATTATTTTGCACGCGGTGCAGTTCCTGGTTACCAGTTTGCTGGGCATGCTTGGTATATACCTGTTGGGAGACAACCTGGGCGCGTTGAGCAAAAAAGCTTTGCATTGGAAACAGCAGCACGAGGAAACCGAATGAGAGTGCTGATTTCCTCCACTTACTTCACGCCGTACTCCTCGGGTTTGTCAGTCTACGCCTACCGGCTTGCACAGGGCTTGGTGGCGCTGGGGCACGAAGTGGTAGTTCTGACTTCGCAATATCATCCAGAACTACCACTGGAAGAAAGCATGCAAGGCTTCCGGGTTGTGAGGGTGCCGGTCCGTTGGCGCTTATCCAAAGGCGTGCTAATGCCTTCTCTATATAAAATGGCACGCAAATGGACCCGTTGGGCGGACGCGGTCAATTTGCATCTCCCGCAGTTTGAAGCGTTTCTCTTGGCTTGCGAAGCAAAAAGACAGCGCAAACCACTCTTGGTAACTTACCACTGCGACCTCAATATTCAAGGCAGCCTGATAAACCGTTTGGCTGGCTGGGTGACGCAGACACTGGGCGCGTGGGTGCTCGCAATGGCACACGACATTGTCCAAAACTCCCTGGACTATTCAAGAAACTCGCGCTGGCTGAAGCGGCATCTGCAGAAAACGCGCGAAGTTCCTACGCCTGTGGAAATGATAAAGGTCGATGCGGCGGGCGTGCGAGACTTTAAAAAACGCGTTGGTATCGCGAACGAAGACCGTGTTTTGGGATTAGCCGGCAGGGTAGCCGCCGAGAAGGGCTACGAATACCTTATTGAAGCGATGCCGGAAGTGCTGCGGCGCTTTCCGAACGCTCGCGTGCTCCACGCTGGAACATGGAAAGGCGTGGTGGGCGAAGAAGAATACCAAGCGCTTATCGATGAGTCGTCTCAGAACCTGGGAGACCGATGGCGTTCTCTCGGTTATATTAGCGATGACGATTTTCGAGCCTTCTTTGGGGCTTGCGACCTATTGGTTTTCTCCAGCCTGAACAGCACAGAATCTTTTGGAATAGTCCAAATCGAAGCGATGCTGCAAGGAACGCCAGTAATCGCTTCGGATTTGCCGGGTGTGCGTCAGCCTGTGCTCAAAACCGGTTTTGGGCGCTTAGTTCCCCCGCGTGATTCTAAGAAGCTTGCAGACGCAATTTGCTCTGTTTTAGAGGAAGGCAGACATGCGCATCAAGCGCCCAATGCGTACCTATCGCGCTTTAGCTGCAGGGAGACTGCACTTTTGTATCACGCGATTCTGGAGAACCTTGACGCATGATTGCAGAACTCACCTCGCAACAATTGGATGAAATCTGCTGGAAGCACCTTTCGACTTTGCCTTACTTCCGGGGAATGCTGCGCGCCGTAGAGCACAGCCTGTACGCGCG
>CAZPWL010000040.1:0-13977 GCA_964590535.1 uncultured Anaerolineaceae bacterium | reverse complement strand
CCCCGATCTTGCACGAACAGAAAGATCCTTCGCTGGCGCTCAGGATGACAAGCGTTTCGTCATTGCGAGCCGTTTTGCCATTACCCATTAATTCGAAGCGATACACCTTTGAGGCAAAACGGCGCGGCAATCTGCCTGTGTTCCCGCCTGTTTCTTCAAACGGAAATGCTGACCTTCAGGTTTCCAGTTTGATGGTCAATGAAGATGGCAAACCTCTCGGTCAAGGGCTTTGCATGATCAGGAGACCAGGCAAAAACAAGAACTTTGTCACTCCAGCGTTAGCGAAGGATCTCTACACCCTCTCCCTAAGGTTCTTCCCCTGCGGCTCAGCGTGACTAAACTGCCGCCTTCCCTGATACAATTGCCGCATGTCCAGGCCGCCCCTCAACATCCCGGCGCTTTACGCCGGCTTCGACGCTCCCGCAACGAGCTTCGACTGCGGCCTGCTCTGCGCGCCCCACAACCCGCGCGGCATCCCCTTCTGCTGCGATATCTGCTGCGCTGTTCCTGTTGCCTACACCGAAGAATGGGAGTACCTGCGCCCGCGCACTAATCTCTGGCACCCCTGGCGCGGCGACGAATGCCTCGCCGAACCCGAGGACCCCAGCCGCCTGGAGGCAGACACCCCCGCGCATATGCGCCTGCTGGCCTGCCTGGGGCCGCATGCCTGCCAGCGCGAGTACCGCAGCATCACCTGCCGGCAGTTCCCGTTCTTCCCCTACATCACCGCGGACGACCGTTTCATCGGGCTCGCCTACCACTGGGATTTTGAACCGAGCTGCTGGCTCATCAGCCACCTAAGCGCGGTCAGCCCGCGATTTCGAAAGGAATTTGTGGAGACCTACGACCAACTCCTGCTGGACTGCCCCGAGGATTACGACTCTTACTATTACCTGTCGGAAGAAATGCGCGAGAGCTTCATCCAAGCCCGCCGGCGCATCCCACTGCTGCACCGCGCGGGCGGTTTTTACCTGCTCAGCCCGCGTTCTGGCAGGCTGCGCCTGTCGGATCCTGCGAAGTACCGGCGTTTTGGCCCATACCGGAATGAACACGCCGCGAGCTGAGTTCAGGGTATACTGTTAACATATTATCCTTAAGGAGTCCAAGCGTGGCATTTTTCTCTGATCCTCTGACTTTTAAAATCGCGGGCGCGGCCGGCGTGCTGGCAGTTCTCATTGGCGCGCTGATTGCCGGGTATTTCTATCGCGGCAAAGACGGTGAGCGCTACTCACCGCTCAACCATTTCATCTCCGAACTCGGCGAGGAGGGCGTCTCCGCCAAAGCCGGCTGGTTCAACTACAGCCTGATAGTCAGCGGCCTGTGCCTGTTGGTAGCCTGCATCTCATTGGGCATCATTCTCCCGGGTACGCTGGCAAGGATTGCCGGCGTCATCGGCGCGCTCTGCGCTCTCAGCCTGGCGCTGGTGGGGCTTTTCCCGCTCAACCTCTACAAACAGCACTCTGCTTCCGCCCTGGCTTTCTTCCGCGCCGGCCTGGCAATGTTGATCCTCTTCACCTTTGTGATTATCACCCAGCCAGCAGGCGCTGAACGCATCTCGCGCTTCTACGGGTTGGCAGGCGCGCCCGCCATTGCCGCGTTCGCGTATTTCCTCGCGCTGGCTGTTCGCCGGAACAAAGAAAAGAAAGCCCTTCAAGCCCCTGCCGAGAAAACCCGTCCGCGCCTCAGCCGTATCAGCATAGCGGAATGGGCGGTGTTCCTGAGCCTGGTGCTGTGGTTTGCCGTGCTTGCCATCGCGCTGTAATCTACTCCCACCCACCCACAAATAAGCGCGCCCTCCGCGGAGGGCGCGCATCGTTATCCTGGCATGGACAGGGAAGGGCTTACTTGCTTAGCTGCGGCAGGAACAAAGGCAGCTGCAGCAGGGTATATTCCTCTCCGCCAGTGAATGGCCCATTGAACAGGTTGTCTGCCGCGTCCCATATCCAGGCTCCTTCGTCAAGGTCCAGGCGCAGCCTGCCGCCGCCCACGCCAGTGGAGACCGTCACGACATACGCGTCGCCGCTGCCGCTCACATTCGTGACGCTGGCCCCACTGTTGCCAGCAAACCCAACCACCTCAAAATCCGCCGCGCCCACGCCAAAAACTGATTCGGAGAAGGTGACTGCGTAGTCTACCTGTTCATCCAGGGTCGGGTTCGGGTCCAGGCGCAGGATAGAGACCACCGTCGGGGCAGTCTTGTCAATCGTGTAAGCCTCGCCTTCGTTGTAGGGCAGACCGATAATCAGGTTGCCTGACAAATCCCTGATTTCAGCCTCCTCGGCAATATCCAGGCGCAGAGTTCCATTTCCACTGCCAGTGATAACCCGTACGGTATAGCTCGTATCACCGCCAAGAACACTGTCAACGCTTGCGCCGGTGATGTTTTCATCCAGGGTCAATTCAAAGTCACTGGTGTCCAGGCTCAGAACTGCTTCCGTAAAAGTTACGGTGAATTCCACAATGGAATTACCGGTCGGGTCCGGCCCAGCCCGCAGGCTGGACAGGACCTCCGGTGGGGTATGGTCGATGATGTAACTTTGACCATTCTGATAGGGCAAGCCGGCGACCGGGTTGCCTGCCAGGTCCCAGATTTCTGCTCCCGCGGGGACGTCCAAGCGCAGGCTTCCATCACCCGTGCCGGTGTTCACGCCCACTTCCCAGTTGTACGGCCCACCTGTCACATATTCGACATATGTTCCAGTCAGTTCGTCTGAGACCGGCAGCAAAGCGTCCGCGTTGACCCCAAAAACAGGCTCAGAAAAGCTCACCCAAAAGCGCACGCTCTGCGCTGATGTTGGGCTTGCGTCCAACGTGATAACGGAAGTTACGGTTGGGGCGGTCGCGTCTTCATATGTCTCGTATGCGCCCATATCCACGATGGGGGGGGTGCCTATTCCGGTATCAAGGACCGGCATATCTACAAAACGCGCTCTGCCGTCCAGATCGGTGGTGATTTCAGCTGGGACAAAGTTGTTGTTTCCCGCGTCAACCGCCGGGGAGGTTTGGCTCAGGCGGAAATTCCCGAACCCTGAGTTCACGAAAAGGGGGTCAGCCTGGATGTTTCCGCCGCCGTCCGAGCCGCATAATTCAAAATTCCAGGCAGCTCCAGAAGCGCCACATCCGGCAATATCGCTGTTGATAATATTGACTGAACTGTAATAGGAGGAGTCGCGCTGAAATTCGATATTTCCGGGAGATTGGTTTTCCCAGATAACCACGTTGGCCAGGGTCCAATTGCTCTGATAGGAATAAACCGCTGCGGGGTCTCCAGCAAGGGAAGCATTATCGCTGATTGTGACATTGTAAAGCTGCAAATTGGCGCTATCCGCAAAAATCGCGGCGACTGAGTAAGGCGTGAAATTTTGATAGAAAACAGTATTAATAATCTTCAGCGTGCCGCCTGAGATTTTACTGTAGTTTGTTTCGATGGCGGCACCGTGGCTGTCCCTTGAGACATTGTCATAGAACTCGCAATTAATAAGCGTTGTGTTCATGTTATTGCTGTCACCCATGCCGCCGCCGCGGTATTCTGAGAAGTTATGCGCGAAGCGGGTATTCATGATGGTAGGTCCGCCAGAGAAGTTTTCAAGCCCGCCCCCACCCCCGGCAGCATAATTGCCACTAACATTCAGGTTTTTTATCAGAGGATAGCTGTTCTGGATAAATAAGCCGCCGCCTACATTGCTGGCGTTCTGCCATGGGCCGGTTGCCATTCCAGCAGTGACAATGACGCCATCCAGCAGCGCAGTGCTGTCCACACCACCGCTGGTCTTCACGACATGGTATGAGTTGTTACCTTGAATTTCAACAACATCCTCAATAATGAAGTTGCCGTCGCTATTGAGGTCATCGCTGTCAATATCCCCACTGAGGATGGCAAAGTTCAGCTGCCAATCGCGCTGTTCGCGCGCCGTTTCAACTCCACTGAAGCCGCCGTACACTTCCACGCCGCTGCGCAGATTGAAAGCCGCGTCACGGTTGTCCGGGTCGCTGGTGGGCTTATGCACGCCCGCCTTTACCCATATTTCAGCCGGCGCGACCGCGGTGGTCAGCGCGGTTTGCAGGGTGCAAGCATTTTGCCACGAACTGCAGTCCCCCGCTCCCATCGGGTTTGGCGCGGCGTAATAAACAGTGCTTACCTGAGCCAATGAAGGCTGGATTTGAATCGCTGAGAGCGAAAGTAAAACAACCAGAACCGACACAAAAATGTGTTTACCCGCACGCTTACCATTCAGTATACGCACAGCCGCCTCCTGTTAGTGAATCGTGAAATCTATATACGCAAACAATGGACTGACCTTTAGTGCTATTCGCGATGTGTTGGTGATTGAAAAGGATATATCAAATTATATATCGCTTCATACTTTTATAAGAGGGGAACTTTTGAGACAGTTGTTATGAAAACTTTCGTAGACATGATAAAATTAATCCATTCCAAAGCAAGCTAATCGAATCAGGAGGAAATCAAGCCAAAATTTCCCCTTAACATATCTGCTTCCAAACCCGCATAGGGGAATGTTCGATGGATGAACACCCTGCCTGCATTTTTTGTTTTTCCAAGCTGCCAGCGTTGTTTAACTTTAACATTTAGCTCAGTATTTCAGGAGGTTCCCATGCTTTTTAAAGCGCAGAAAAAGTCCAAATCTCTCTCGGTTCGCGTTTTGTTGGTTGTTCTTGCCTTCCTCTTGTGCGTAAGCCTGATGAGCCCAACCCCGGCGAAAGCTGACTCAGGATGGACCTACACCGACAACCTCACCACTCCTCGCTACGCCTCGTCCAACGTGCTGCTGCCCGAGGGAAAAGTGCTGGTTATTGGCGGATTTGCCGGCGGCGCGGCGATTAGCAGCGTGGAGGCTTATGATCCCTTCATCAACGATTGGAACTTCTATCCGAACCTGCAGACCAATCGCTACGCGCACACGGCAACGGTGCTTTTAAATGGTCAGGTGCTGGTGACCGGTGGGTACAACACGGACAGGTTGAGCAGCAGCGAGCTCTTTGACCCGCAGATAAATATGTGGTCGTATGGCGAAGACCTGAATGTGGCGCGCGATTACCATACCGCAACCTTGCTGCTGGACGGCAGCGTGCTGGTTACAGGCGGATATGGATCCAATAGTGGTGACCCCTCCACTGAGATTTACAATCCCCAGGAGGATACCTGGACCCTGGTTACCGCGATGCATACCGGGCGCAGCGGCCACACCGCCACGCTTTTGCCGGACGGCAGGGTGTTGGTAGCCGGCGGTGAAGTCTATTTGAGCGCGCTCAGCAGCGCTGAGATTTACGACCCCGAGTTAGACACCTGGACGGAGGTTGACGCGATGAATACCGCGCGCTCGGCTCATACCGCGGTGCTTTTGCCCAACGGTTTGGTGCTGGTCGCTGGCGGCGCCTCGACGGGCAGCGGTCTTTTGGCAGACGCCGAGGTTTTCGACCCTGCCACCAATCTCTGGACCAGCGTGCCGCCCTTGAACACCGCGCGTTATGTGCATAGCGCCACGCTGCTCCCCAATGGCAATGTGATGGTGACTGGAGGCTACGCGAATGGCGAGGGGGTAAGCGCAACCGAGATTTACGATTACAGGGTTGGCGTCCTTGGAAGCTGGTCAGCCGGACCGTCGTTGAATGCTGGCCGCTTTCAACAAGCTACCGCGCTCCTTCCCGATGGCAGACTGCTGGTAGCTGGCGGATACGACACGAACGCGCTCGTGAGCTCCGAGATTCTTGACCTGAGCGATGGGTACTGGCACGCGGGAAGCCCATTGCTTGTTCCTCGCCTTGGGTCCACAGCCACGCTGCTGGTTGATGGAAAAGTGCTGATTGTCTGTGGGGACTATTATGAACCTGCTATCACCGCTGAACTATTTAACCCAGGACTTGAAAGCTCGGCGTTTGCCTCTCCTCCGACATTCAATCGCATGCTGCCCACACTCACGCTGCTGGTTGGAGGAGATGTGCTATACGCAGGAGGAATGGCGGTGGAAAGTGAAATTTACAACCCCGCTAAGAACCAATGGAAAACTGTAGGGTCTCTAAACCAATCACGCTGGGAATCCAACGCCACCCTGCTCGCGGACGGCCGGGTACTCGTGACCGGCGGGTTGGATTCAACGGATAATTCAGTCCTCACCAGTACAGAGATTTACGATCCCGCTACAGAGACCTGGACGCTGGCAAGCCCGATGACCACCCCTCGCAGAAGTCACTCAAGCACGCTTTTACCGGATGGACGGGTGGTGGTGGCAGGAGGCTACTCGGAGGACGATATCACCAGCAGTGCTGAAATATACGACCCGGTCGCGAATTCCTGGACGGACGCTGGGTCCATGAACTCCGCACGCCAACTGCATACTGCCACGCTGCTTCGGGACGGCCGGATCTTGGTTGCAGGAGGAGCAGGGTATGGCGGAATAGCTAACGCCTCAGCGGAGATTTACAGCCCCTGGACTGACAGCTGGATTTCGACTGGCTCGCTCAATGCTGCCCGATTCTATGCCTCGGCGAACCTGCTCAACAACGGCTCGGTGCTGGTCGCGGGTGGAGCGACAGGATGGTCCAGCGGAGAAATCCTGGCCAGTGTTGAAGTATATGATCCTATCACCGGCACCTGGAGCGCGGGCGCCCCCATGACTGCCGGGCACGCCGCGCATACCAGCACTTTTTTGCTTGATGGCAGGCTTCTCATTGCAGGCGGGTATGAAGAAGACTGGACTCCATCCACAGACACCCAACTCTATGACCCGGGTTTAGTTATTTACGAAGCATGGCAGCCGTTAGTTCTCTCAAGCTCCGAACCGATGGAAGGGGAAACCATGACGCTTACCGGGACCGGTTTCCGCGGTTTTCAAGGCGGCGAAGCGGCAGGCGGCGGCACGTACAGCACGCCAACCAACAATCCGGTGGTGCAAATTCGCCGGCTCGACAACGGCCTCGTCAAGTGGGTGCGCCCCACTGCATTCACCGACAGCAGTTATGTCTCCTTCGCGTTGTGGGGTTTGCAGAAAGGTCCGATGATGGTTACCGTATTTGTAAACGGGATTCCATCAGGGTCGCGCCTTATACACGCGGGAGATATGCTGCTGCGTCTCTATATCCCTGCTCTGATGAAGTAAAACAAGCGTTCCCCAAGGAGCCAGCATGCTGGCTCCTTTTTTTGTTGTTTTTTGGATTAAGAATTGCGGCGTGGTCTCAACCTCAGCGCATAACAATCGGAAGGAATACTGCTGACACGCGGGGATCTTGAAAAGCAGCGTACCCGACCAGCTGAATCTCATCAGTGGCGCTTACCTTATGCCAGGTAATTTGCGTAGGCGTTATGCTCGTGGGAGCGTCATCTCCGTAGTAATCCTGGTAGACCAACGGGCTGGGGTAATTCAGTAAAATGGTGTAATCGATCGGATATCCACTGTAGTTCCCAGCCCAGCCCAACCAGATTTCATAGCCGTAGTAATCATCTGCCGGCATGACCAGGTTAAAATCGATGTCAACCGCGGTTATCCCTGTGCCGGACGTACAGTCCAGGCGCAGTAAGCCGGGGTCCCAGATGCAGACGGTGCCGGGATTCCCCAGGAAGCTCAGGTTTTGCAGATAAGGTCCGAAGGTGCTGCTGAGGACGTAATGGAAGTTAGTCCCCAGGCTGCCAGTATAAGCTTCATGAATGTGCGTGCTGCTGGTCCCGAAAGGTTCAAAAGGAGCCGCGATAACGGTGGAAACAATCCAGACTTCTGTCTCCTCAATTTCCGCCTGGCTTGGCTTGGCGGCAGCAGGCTGTGTCAGGCTCAAAAAAGCGAATAAAACTAAAACGGTACAACAGAACTTGCGCATATATCCTCCTTCAAAAAAACACTATCAATTGGTCTGGGCGCTTAAGTAAAAAGCTTAACCATGGTGAAATTGCCGCGTCCAAGCGTGTAACCCAACAGGCGGTCAATCGCGAGCATGGGTTCGTTAGCCGCGTTGTGATGCGTGCGCGCCTCGCGCGTCCCCAGTACGTCCCGGGCGTAACGCAGCGCCAGCACCTTGACGGCGGTGCCCAGCCTTCTGCCGCGGTAGCGCTCATCCACGCCCGTGAACAGGTTGTAGGCGTAATCCGCGCCCTTAAAACGGGTAATCGCGCTCATGGCTGCCCAATTCCCGTTGGCGCTGTCGATAACCACCATTTGCCCGGCTGGAATGTACCAGTCCGCCGCGCACACTCTGGATTGAAAATCCTCAAAAGAATCCCAGGAATGCTCCCCGCTGGCTCCCATCGTCTGGCTGGATGTGGTGTCGTTCAAGGCGAAGAGTTTTCGCTGGGCCTCGTCAGTATTTCCGAGCGCTTCCATGTTGGTGAACACAAACCCGGCGGCTTTCAGGCTGTCAATTAAAGCGTCGTAGGCCGGCGCGTCAAAAGCGCTCAGGTCCAGGCTCATCCCAAGTTGGTGGTACTTTACAATAAAGCCCCAATGTCTGGCAAAAGCCAGGCCTGCCTGGCAGTCATCTAACACCGGCGCTTCCAGTTCCTGAATCGCGGCCGCCCGCGCAGCTTGCTCCAGGTCCCGGAATAGCAGGCTGCCAAGCCCCTGCCGCCTGAACTCCGGCAGCACGATAAGGTAGAGATACGCCTTGGCGGGATCAAGTCTGCTGCGCGTGACCCAGCTGAATCCGAGCATCTGCCCGGCGGCATCTTCAGCCGTTTTGAGATGCAGAATTATGTCCTGGTCGCGGGCGTATTCCTCGCGCAGGCTTTGCTCGTCGGAGCGCTCGTCCATTTCGCTGATAAAGAGTTTTGCCATTTCGGAAAAATGGCGCTCGACGTTGCTATTTGTCAGAATAGTTTGAGACACGCGCTTTTTTCCTCCGCTTGTTGGAAAAACAGCTGGGCTTGGGCGTTAGGCCCATGCAGGTAGGTAAACCAAGCACCGCGCAGAAAAATCGTGCTCAGAGTTCCACAGCCTCGACGCGGATGCGGTTGTACGTATTTATTAGTTTCTTGTCGGACCTATTAAAGTATAGAGAAAAATTTGGCTAATGTAAAGCTCCCAGGTGGATTTTCGGACTGGCTGAAGCCCCCTCAAGCGTTTTTTCACGCCGAATACCAGGCTTATTCGACGTCAACAACAAACTTCAAACGCCAATTTCGGAAAACCGAAACCTACCGGTAGCCTTCCGCTTGCAAGTTAAATAGGTGCGCGTACAGACCCCCACTCTGCATCAGCTCCGCGTGGCTGCCTACTTCCAGAACGCGCCCTTCGGATAGCACCACAATCCGATCCGCCATGCGCACTGTGGAAAAACGGTGCGAAATCAGGACAGCAATCCTGCCGTGCATCAACTCGCGGAAACGCTTGAAAATCTCATATTCCGCTTCCGCGTCCAGCGCGGAGGTAGGTTCATCCAAAATCATGACTTCCGCGTCGCGCATGAACGCGCGCGCCAGGGCAATCTTTTGCCACTGCCCGCCGGAGAGTTCCTGGCCTTTCTCCCAGCGCCGGCCTAAGATGGTTTCATACCCATCAGGGAGTTCTTCGACCACCTTATCCGCGCCGCCCCGCTGCGCCGCTTCGCGCACTTTCTCGAGATTATCCACTTTGTCTATCTGCCCAAAGCCAATATTCTCACGCATGCTGAACTGATAACGCGCGTAATCCTGGAAGATGACCCCAAAACGTTGGTACAGACTGTTCAGGTCGTACTCGCGCAGGTCGCGCCCGTCCAACAGGATAGCCCCTTCGGTGGGGTCGTAAAGACGGGTCAGCAGCTTGACCAGAGTGGTCTTGCCGGCGCCGTTCAAACCCACCAGCGCGATGCTTTCCCCCGGGGGAATGAACAGGTTAATATCCTTGAGGACAAACGCGTCAGAGCCTGGATATTTGAACGAAACGTTTCGGAATTCGATACCTTCCTTAATCGTCATTGGCGCCGCAACCCCCTCGGTCGGGTTGGAAAGCGCCGGGGTGATTTTCAGGTAGTTCAGCAGGTTATCCAGATACAGATTGTTCTCGTAAATGCTGTTGAAGTTGTCCAACAGGGAGCTGATAGAATTCTGCGACTGCCGGAAGATGGACAGGAACATGGTCATATCGCCCAGGGTTACCGCTTGAATGATAGTCCGATAGATAACCCACACATAGCTGCCGTAATAAACCAGGCTGGAAAGCACGCCCCATCCCAAACCTGCCAGCGTGCGTTTGCGGGCGATTGTCATATCCTCCTTGAAAAAGCGGACAAAAAGCATCTTAAAGCGCTCCAGCAGGGGTTCACCCAGCCCAAACAGCTTGATTTCCTTGAAGCTTTCGTTACCTGTCAGCAGCATCTCCAGGTAGGAGAGCAGCCGCATCTCCGGCGCGCGCTTGTAAATCATGCGGTAAGACATTTCAGCAAATTGGGTTTGCGAAAGGAAGCTGGGAATAGCCGCCACAAATACAATTAACGCCAGGAACGGGCTGAAGCGCACCAGCAGGGCAATCAAGGACACAAGCGTGATGGTCTGCTGCATGATTTGCATGGTTGACGTGACAATCGATAATGCCGCGCTGTCGGATTGACGACGTGCATTCTGCAGGACGTCATAAAAGACCGGGTCTTCAAAAAACTGAAGATCCAGGCTGATGGCTTTCTGGATAATCAGGGTGTTAACGTGCGTTGTCAGCTGCATGCTCAGCATGCGATTGGAAAGCAAGCGCGCCTGACTGACCACCGCGCTGACCAACACAAGCACAAGCTCCAACAAAACAACCGGCAGCACCTCCCGCATGCCGGCTTCCCAACCCGTTTGCGCGTTTACCACTCCCAGGATTTTATCGACAATCAGCTTGCCAACCCAGGCTTGCGCCGCGGGCATCAGCGCCGCGATGGGCGTCAGCGCGAAATTGAACAAGGCGTTCTGTTTGCTGGCAGCCCAGACCAACTTAAAAGCGTTGGACGCGTTGCGCAGCGCTTTGAAAAAGTTCTTGATGCTGAAATGCCCGTTGGAGTTCTCAGCTTGCTGCTTACTCCCGGATGGGTATGGTGTTGGTTTGTGGTCGCCTTTCATGCTTTTTCCCTATCGCCGCGTTTTATGACCAGGCAGAAGGTCATTATACTGCCATGCATGGGCTGCCTGCGATTTTCGCCGTTCAAACGATTTCTGGCGCATGGAAAGATCCAATTTCGGATACAATTTTTATATGAAATGGTTAGCGCTTGCCGCGGCTGGATTCCTGTGCGGAGCCATCCCTTTCTCCGTGTGGCTCACCCGGCTTTTCTATCGCGTGGACCCGCGCGATTATGGGGACGGCAACCCCGGCGCATTTAACACCTTTCGTACTGGTAAGTTCGGTCTCGGACTAGTGGTTCTAGCCCTTGATATCAGTAAAGCCATCCTGCCTGTTGGCTATGCCTGGCGCGCGCTTGGGTTGCGCGGCATTCCTTTGGCCGTCATCGCCATCGCGCCGATGCTTGGGCATGCCTTCAGCCCGTTCCTGCGTTTCCACGGCGGAAAAGCCCTGGCCACCGCGCTGGGGGTTTGGATCGGTCTGACCGGCTGGACGGTTTCCGGCGCGGCGGCACTGGGAACCCTGCTCGGGAAATCCCTTTTCGCGAATTCTGGCTGGAGCGCGCTGACCGGCATGGCGCTGGCTCTACCAGCAATCTTTATTTTCCAGGAGGAAAAAATACTGCTGCTGGTGTGGCTTTTGCAGATGTCTTTGCTATCCTGGACGCTGCGCGAGGACCTTGCCAAAGCGCCCCAATTCAGACCCTGGCTCAAACGACTGTTCACATCCAACAAGCCGTAAGACCATGGGTCCGTACCTCGCCCACGACGTCATCGTGCACTTTATCTTCTACCAGAGCGTTTTGCTGTTGGTGGTTCTCAGTAATCTAGTCATGCTTCGCAAAGCCCGACGTGGGAAAGCGCCTTCTGAGGAACCTTTAGTTTCCATCCTCGTACCTGCCCGCAACGAAGAAAAAAACATCGCTCTGTTAGTGAACTCTTTGCTGGTCCAGGATTATTCCAATTTTGAACTCCTGGTTTTGGATGACGAATCCGCCGACGCCACCCGCGCGATTTTGGAATTACTGGCTGAATCCAATCCAAAACTGCGGGTTTTGCGCGGCGCGCCAGCCAGGAACGGGCTGACCGGCAAGAACTGGGCTTGCGCGCAGCTTGCCAGCCAGGCAGTGGGCGAAATATTATTTTTTACAGACGCGGATACCGTCCATCAGCCCAACGCCCTCTCGGAAATTGTTGCCGCTATGCAGCGAGAAAAAGCGGACTTCCTGACCGGCCTTCCCTGGCAGCTGCTCGGCTCGCGTGGGGAAAAGCTGCTGGTACCCTTCTTTTCGTGGGCAACCCTAAGTTTCATCTGGCTCTGGTTGGCTTATCGCCTGCATTGGAAAGCTCTGGCAGTAGGAATTGGGCAGGTGATGGTTTTTCGGCGGGAAGCCTATGAAAAAATTGGCGGACATGCCAGCTTGGGGGAAGAAATCGTCGACGACCGTGCCCTGGCGCAAAAAATCATTGCCGCCGGTCTGCGCTGGCGCGCCGTGCACCTCTCCGACCTCATCAGCTGCCGCATGTACGCGAACAGCAAGGCGGCGGTGGAAGGCTTCACCAAGAACTATTTCGCATTTTTTGATTTCGCTGTGCTGCCCTATATTTTTGTTTACCTTTACCTGCTCATGCTCGCGTGGGTTCCTTTGGTAGTTATCCTGATGAAAGCCCTTGGCGCCGCGCCGGATGCGCTCTGGCCGCATCTGGCGCTTTGCGTCAGCCTGTCCGTGCTGCTCTGGCTGCTCCCATTCACCGAAGCGCGCATTCCACTGCGCCTCGCGCTGATTTATCCTATCCACAGTGCGGCCAGCGTGTTCATTGCCTTCCGCTCATTGGTAATGAGCCTGAACGGCCGCCTAAGCTGGAAAGGCCGCTCGCTCGGCAAGCAGCGCTGGAAGTGGTTTTAAACACGTCAGGGGCAGAACCAAGCTGCCCCTGAATTACGTTTGCAGGCATTATCGCGATGAGCGCGGGGAGCCCCTCACCTGCTGCGCTGTGCTCATTCCAGTTCTTTCCGCTGGCTGCTCCGTCTTATCCGGCTAACACCCGCTGCCAAACTCCGCGCGGAAAGCCTCCGCCAGTTTCTCCACCCATCCGTCCACCGGCTCCAACCGGCCAAAGAAGAAGCGCAGCACGGGTGGTTCCTCCCTAAAACGCAGCCCGCCAATCAAGTCACGGTGCGCGAAGAGCCACTTCAGCCGGTCTGCCGTGTACTCAATGTGCGAAAGGGTGAAGGTCCGCCGCGGGAGCGCCAGCCGCAGCAGCTCCATATCCGCCGGGACGTCGTTGCCCTGCGCGTCGCGGTCCATCGAAACGCTGCCGCGCTCCATCCCGCGCACGCCCGAAACCAAGTACACTGCTGCCGCCAGCGCGCCTGCTGGGTACACAGATTGCGGCACCTGCGGGATAAAGCGCCGCGCGTCCACATGGCAGGCCAGCCCGCCGGCCGGCGTCACCACCGGCACGCCCAATTCCAGCAGCCGTTCCACAAAGTAAGCAATAAAATCCGCGGAACTGCTGGCCACGGACTGGGCGCACATTTCGCGCAAGCCCACCGCCATGGCTTCCACTTCCTTGGTGGACATCCCGCCGTAAGTGGCAAAACCCTCATACACCGGCAGCCAGACCAGCAGCTTGTTGAAAGCCTCCTTGGAGTTAGTCGCGATCAGCCCTCCGCGCACAGAGGCGCTCTTGCGGCCGGACATGTAAAAGATGTCCACGCTGCGCATCATCTCCAGGATAATCTCCTGAATGCTCCAATCGGCATATTCCGGCTCGCGCTGCTGGATGAAATACGCGTTCTCCGAAATCAGGCTGCCGTCAAACACCAGCGGGATGCCGTGGTGGGCGGAGAGTGCCTGGACGTCCTTCAAGTTCTGCATGGAGAAGGGCTGCCCGCCAATCAGATTGGTGGAGGCTTCCATTCGCACATAGGCGACGCGCTCGGGACCCCACTCTCG